>NZ_JBHWYX010000022.1:0-120622 GCF_042728795.1 Streptomyces sp. NPDC060184 | reverse complement strand
TGTGTTTGGTGGGGGGGTGGTTTTTTTCTTCTACCGCCGCGGGCCGCCGCCCCCCCCCCCCCCCACCGCCCCTTCACCGCCCCACCGCCCCTTCACCGCCCCACCGCCGCTTCTTCGCCCCGCCGGGGCGACCGGACGACGGGTCAGACGCCCACGGCCGGGGAGGACAGCTCCGACGGGGTCGTCGCGCCCCGGAACAGGGTCGTGCGGCGGAGGCGGAAGCCGAGGGACTCGTAGAGCCGGATCGCCCCGGTGTTCTCCGCCGCCGCGTGCAGGAACGGGACGTCGCCGCGCTCGGTGATCACGTGGGCGACGGCCAGCACCAGCCGGCTCGCGAGGCCCTGGCCGCGTACGGACGCGTCGGTGCAGACCGCGCTGATCTCGCTCCAGCCCGTCGGGCGTACCCGCTCCCCCGCCATGGCGACCAGCACCCCTTCGCGCCGGACGCCCAGGTACGTACCGAGCTCGACGGTGCGGGGCAGGAACGGACCCGGGCGGGTGCGGGCGACCAGGTCCAGCATCTCGGGGACGTCCTCGGCGCCGAGCCGCACCGCCTCGGGGTACGCCCCCGGGCGCAGCCCCTCACCGGTCAGCTGCACGCCGTCGGCCTCGAAGCCGATCTCCCAGTCCCCCGGCGGCGCCTGCCGGACGCCCATGAGCATGACGGAAGCGCCGGGACCCGCGAGCGCGGCGGCGTCCGCCCAGTCCTCCGCGTCCGGCTCCTCGGGCAGCGCGAACCAGGGCGCCACGTCGGCGGGGTAGCGGACGACACGGCCCCGCCACTCGGCGAGGTGCGCCTGCGGGCCGCTCAGCGCGGAGAGGGACGGGTTGTCCAGAGGGTGAAGGGGAAGGCCGGAGCTCTCCCGCCATGGTTCGGCGGCGCCCACCGGGCCGCTCCCCCTGCTCGCGGGGGCTCCGCGGTGATCGGTGACGTATGCCTCGGACATGCTTTCCTCGCTCCGGTCGTCCTCGGGGGCCGGGCGCCTGACGACGGCGCCGCATCTGGCGAAAAGCGCCTGCGGCGACCATGTATTCCCGGCTCCGGCCACCGGGGCCCGGTGGAACGCCTCGGCGACCGGCCCGTCCGCCCGACGGGCACCGGCAAGGGGAAGCCCGGCCGGTTCCGCTCCCTTCGGCGCCCGCCTGTGGCACTCTGGTGGGCGACCGCCCCACCGGGCTCCCCCGTACCGGTGGGGCGGTTCCGTGTGCCGACGTAACCGACGTACCGACGTACCGACGTACCGGCGGGCCGTCGCGAGGAGGCGACCGAGGCGACCGCGACCGCGCATGGACGCCGACACGGACCATTCCCGGCCATTTCCGAACTCCTGTCCTGATCCCTTTCGCTGACGGCGCATGAGGCCCGGAGCCCGGGGAAGGTGCCAGTACCTGAGGGCATTCGACCAGGGAGCGTGAGGGATGACCGCACACACGGTACGGGCCACCACGGTGGACAAGACAGAGATGACGGACGGGCTCCCGTGGATCGAGGACGCGGGCAAGGTCGCCCCCCAGGACGCACGTCAGCTCTCGCGGGTCTTCTTCGACCGCCTCCAGGAGCTGGAAGAGGGCACCCACGCGTACCAGTACGCGCGGAACACACTGATCGAGATGAATCTCTCCCTCGTCCGCTTCGCCGCCGGCCGGTTCCGCAACCGGGGCAGCGGCGACATGGAGGACATCGTCCAGGTCGGCACCATCGGGCTGATCAAGGCCATCGACCGGTTCGACCTCTCGCGCGAAGTGGAGTTCACCTCCTTCGCCGTGCCGTACATCGTCGGCGAGATCAAGCGCTTCTTCCGTGACACCAGCTGGGCCGTCCACGTGCCCCGGCGGCTTCAGGAACTGCGGGTGGACCTCGCCAAGGCCAAGGACGCCCTCGCCGTCGACCTGGACCGCGACCCCACGGTCCAGGAGCTCGCCGACCATCTGGGGCTGTCGCCGGAGGAGGTCACGGAGGGCATCGTCGCTTCGAACGGCTACACCGCCGGTTCGCTCGACATGCCCACCGAAGGCGGCGAGTCGGGGCGCCCGCACACGAACGGCCGGACCTTCGCCGACGTGCTCGGTGAACCGGACTCCGCCATGGAGGGCGTGGAGAACCTCCAGGCGCTCGCCCCGCTCATGGATCAACTCGACGCGCGGGAACGCCGGATCATCGACATGCGTTTCGGCCAGGAGATGACCCAGGCCCAGATCGGCGCCGAACTGGGCATCTCCCAGATGCACGTGTCCCGGCTGCTCAGCCGGATGCTGCGCAAGCTGCGCGACGGAATGCTGACGGAGGAATGACCCGGCGGGGCGGGCACCGTCCGGGAGGGGAACGGAGAGCAGGGGCGCGGCCTTCGGGCCGCGCCCCTGCCGTGTGCCCGCCCCCGGAGCGGCCCCAAGACCCGGGATCCGGTGACGGTGGTTCGTTCGGCCCCCGGCCGGAACACCGGCGGCATGCTGGGCGGCGGTACGGCAGCCCTCCGCCTGGACCCCGGCGGCATGCTGGGCGGCGGTACGGTCAGCCCTCCGCCGGAACGTCGGCCGCGTGGTGGGCGGCGTCCAGCAGGGCCAGGTCCTCCTCGGTCAGCCGCAGGGCCCCGGCGGCCACGTTCTCCTCCAGGTGTGCCGGATCTCCGGTGCCGGGGATGCCCAGCACGTGGGGGCCGCGATGCAGTGTCCAGGCCAGCCGGACCTGCGCGGCACTGGCGCCGTGCGCCCGCGCGACGGCCGTCACCTCGTCCCGCTCCCTCACCGCACCGGCCCCCGCGTCACGACCGGCACCGGCGATCGAGTAGAACGGCACGAACGCGACGCCCTGTTCCCCGCAGCTGTCGACGAAGGCGTCCTGGTCGGGACGGACTCCGATGCCGTAGAGGTTCTGCACGCACACCACGGGGGCGATCTTCTGCGCCTCGACGAGGTGTTCGGGGGTCACGTTGGATATGCCCAGGTGCCGGATGAGCCCCTCCTCGCGCAGGCCAGCCAGTACGCCGAAGCGTTCGGCGATCGAATGGGGGCCCAGCACACGGAGGTTGACCACGTCGAGGTGGTCGCGGCCGAGCTGGCGCAGGTTCTCCTCGACCTGCTCGCGCAGGCGCTCCGGGGTGGCGTGGGGCAGCCACTCGCCGGACGGACCACGGCCCGGTCCCACCTTGGTGGTGATGACGAGGTCGTCCGGGTAGGGTCCCAGCGCCCGGTTGATCAGCTCGTTGGCGGAGCGCAGGCGCGAGAAGTAGAACGCGGCCGTGTCGATGTGGTTGACGCCGAGTTCGACCGCGCGGCGCAGCACACGGATCGCCTGGTCACGGTCGCGCGGGGCGGCGTCGGGATCGAACGCGGCGCCGGTCTGCGGCAGCCGCATCGTGCCGAAGCCGATCCGGTTGATCTTCCGGTCACCGAGGGTCCAGGTGCCCGAGGCCGCTGCCGTGATGGTGGGTGAGGTCATGGCGCCATGTTCGGTCCTCGGAGGGCGTGCGGGCAAACTCCTTGGCTCGTCCCGCGGTCGGCGGCGGATGCCGCGCGGCCTGCCCCGACTGTTGCCACCGCGTTGCGGGTTCGTGGCAGGGCGGTCGAACGCCTTCCCGGCACACGCGGCTCACCCTACGGTCCGTAACCGGCCCGCGGCGAAGCCGCGTCGGCACCAACCCCTCCGCATTCCCCGAGGAGCGCCCATGGTTCACACCCCGCCGTCCGAGTCCGCGTACGACCGGATGCGCATGCGCCAGTGGGCGGACGGCAGGGCGCGGGCCGCCGGGATCGGCCGACGGGACCTGCTGAGGCTGGTGGCCGCCGCCTCGGTGGCCGTACCGCTGGCCTCGGCCGCGACTCCCGCTCGGGCGGCGGAGTCGCTGCCCGGCGTGGTGAAGCCGCTGCCCGCCGACCTGTTCACGCTCCGGGGCACCAACGCGGAGACCAACTTCGCCGCGCTGCGCACGACGGGGCTGCTCACCCCCACGGACCGCTTCTTCGTGCGGAACCACACCGCGACCCCCCGCGTCGAGGCGGCCGACTGGAAGCTCACCGTCTGGGGCGACGGGCTGACCGGCGCCCCGGTGGACTTCTCGTACGACGCCCTGCGCGCCCTGCCGTCGGTCACCCGCACCACGTTCATCGAGTGCGCGGGCAACGCCCGCAGCTTCTACACCACCCAGCAGAACCAGCAGGTCAGCGGCACGGCATGGACCCTCGGCGCGATCGGGACCGCGCGCTGGCGCGGGGTGCCGCTGCGTACCGTGCTGCGCCGTGCGGGCATCGCCCGGCACGCCGTCGACGTGCTGCCGCGCGGTCTGGACGCGGAGGTGGTGACCGACGGCGTGAACCTGGGGCGGGTGCGCCGGCCGCTGCCGGTGTCCAAGGCCCTGGACGACGTGCTGCTCGCCTACGAGATGAACGGCGAGCCGTTGCCGCCGGACCACGGCTTTCCGGTGCGGCTGGTGGTGCCCTCGTGGGTGGGGGTCGCCAACATCAAGTGGGTGGGCGACATCGAGGTGAGTGCCGGGCCGCTGGTGTCCCCGTGGAACACCACCCTTTACCGGCTGTTCGGACCCGGCCATCCCGCGGAGGGCAGCGCGCCGCTGACCCGGCAGACGCTCAAGAGCGCCTTCGAGCTTCCGCTCGGGGCGTCCTTCACCGCGCACCGGCGGGTCGAGCTGACGGGGCGGTCCTGGTCGGGCGGCGCCCCGGTGCGGTCGGTGGAGATCAGCACGGACGGCGGGGTCCGCTGGCGGCGGGCCCGGCTGCGCGACGAGCCGCGAGCCGGAAGCTGGGTGCGCTGGTCGGCGGCGTGGGTGCCGGACCTCACCGGTCCGGGCGTCCTGCTGGCGCGGGCCACGGACCGGTCGGGGCGGACCCAGCCGCAGGCCGCGGCGTACAACACGCAGGGGTACCTCTTCGACGCCGTGGTGCGCCACCCGGTGACGGTGGTCTGAGGGCGGCGGGGCCGGCGAGAGGGCTTGTCGGAGAGACGTCTACCGGAGCGAGGCCCCGGCCCCGCTGCCCGGCCGGCTCGGCTCGCTCGGGTCGCGCGGGTGGCGCAGCGCGCCGTCGAGTACGGCGGCGTGCACGGCCCTCGCCAGGCGCGCACCCCAGCGCGACCGGGGCCCGGCGAAGGGTTCCGCGCCTTCGCCGCCCGGGGCGGGCGCGGCGACGCAGACGGCGTCGGTGGGGGTTCCGGAGCAGTCGAACCCGGCGTCCAGCAGCGCCTGTACCTTCGCCTCGGTGGCGGTGGCGACCGCGTTGACCAGGGCGGCGTCGCTGAGGGCGACCGGGAGGACGACGACGATGTTGACCGTTCCGGGCGGCGGCGGGCCGTCCGCGCCGGGCGCCGGGGCCGCCGCCCAGCCGCGTACGCCCAGGCCACTGGTGACGGTGGCCGTCACGCCCTCGTCGTGCGCCTCGGTGTAGGCGCTCACGTCGGCGGCGGTCATGAGTCCGGCGCCGGGTCCGTCGAGTCCCTCCGCCGCGGCGATCTCCGCGAGGTGGCGGTCGGGGTCGAGCCTCGGGTACCCGCCGGGCACCTGGGCGTTGAGGATCCAGGCGCGGGTGCCGATGCCGCCGCCGAGGACCGCGCTGCTGCAGACCCGGCTGCCGGGGGCCAGCCGCCAGACCAGATGGCCCAGCCGGTGGCCGTCCTCGTGCCGGGTGCGCAGGAGGCCGCGCGGCGCCGGGCGCGGGAGGGGTACGGAGGCGATGGCGGTTCCCCGGGGTGTGCGGCGGCCGGCCGCGGTGGACGGCCCGCCGGTGCGGACGACGACGGCCGGTCGCCGGTACGGACGACGGCCGGTCGATCCTATGCGGGGCCGTGGTTCCGCCCGGCCGCGGGGCCGTGGGGCCGCGCCCGTACGCCGTCCGGCCGGCTTACGGGCGGGCCGGTGTGCCCGCCTGCCCCCGGGCCGCCTCCTCACCCGGCCGTCACCCGTCTGGCCTAATGGGTGGCCCGGGTCACCTTTCCCGGCGGTCGCGGGCCGGAGCGGGCACGACGCCCCCTGTCCGCCGGGCCCCGGACGGCCGGTGGGTTGCAGGGGCCATCCGGGTGAGGCGCGATGGAACCGGGCGTGCCGCACCTGAGTGGACCCACCACAGGACGCGTCCGGGCGAGGAGGCATCGGTCATGGCAGCCGCTGACGGTTTCACGGATTCCGGAGAGCTCGACGGTCTCACCGTCTACGACAACGGGGGCGAAAAGGTCGGCAGTGTCGGCCGGGTGTACGTCGACGACGACACCGGCAAGCCCGACTGGGTCACGGTCAAGACCGGCATGTTCGGGATGAAGGAGAGCTTCGTTCCGCTCGCCGGAGCCCGCCGGGTCGGCGCGGACCTGCACGTGGCGCACCCGAAGGAGAGCGTCAAGGACGCTCCCCGGGTCGACGCGGACGCCCATCTCTCCGTCGCCGAGGAGGAGGAGCTCTACCGCCACTACGGGCTGACGAGGAAGCCCAGGAGCACCGCGGGTACGGGCATGGGCGCGGACGGCCGGACGACGGCCGGGACGGGCGCGATGGGCGGCGCCGCCGGAGCGGCTGCGGGCGCCGGGGCGGCGGGCGCGGCCCGTACCACCGGCACCGGAAAGGCGACCGGCGGTACCGCGGGCATGACCGGCACGGGCATGACGGGCGCCGGCACGCACCGGGACACCGACGCAGCGGCCGGAGCACGGCCGCTGGCGGGCGCCGGCGCGAGGTCCGCTCCCGACATGTCGAAGGCGGACCTCGCCGGCCAGGAGGAACTCATCCGCTCCGAGGAGCAGCTGCGCGTCGGCACGGAGGAGTACGAGAGCGGGAAGGCCCGCCTGCACAAGTACGTCGTGACGGAGGAGGTCACCCGCACGGTGCCCGTCTCGCACGAGGAGGTTCGCGTGGTCCGGGAGCCGCTGGCTCCGGGCGAGAAGGTGACCGGGCAGACCGCCATCGGCGAGCAGGACGTCGAGGTGACCCTGCACGCCGAGCGCGCGACCGTGCGCAAGGAGGCCGTGGCCGTGGAACGGGTGCGGCTGGAGAGGGACCGGGTGACCGAGCAGAAGGAGGTCTCCGCCGAGGTCCGCAAGGAGAAGATCGACTACGCGGACGGTACGGAATCACGCACCGGCAAGGACATGGGCGGTGATTTCGGGCCGGGAGGACGTCGCTGACCTCCGGCCACCCCGGCGGCGGACCGAGGGCCATCACGAGCAGGGTGCGGGGCGGTACCGCGGCGACGGTTCCGCCCCGCACCCTGCTTCCCACTCCCCCGGCGCGCACTTCCATGCCCGCGCTCCGCCGCACCCTGATTCCCTGCCTCCCGCTCCCCGGGCGCTGTTTCCACCCACGCCCCTCCCCCGCAGACCGCTCGGGTCACGCCCCGGCGGGCAGGAACCGCACGCTGGGCCTCCCCCGCGGGCCGTCCCCGGTGACCACGGACCGCACCCGGTAGACGTCCGCGATGAGCCGCTCGGTGATCACCTCGTGCGGGGTGCCCGCCGCGACCACCCGTCCGCCGTCCAGCACGGTGACCAGGTCGCAGAACATCGCGGCCAGGTTCAGGTCGTGCAGGGCGACGACGCAGGTGAGGGGCAGCGAGGACACCAGGGTCAGCAGCTCCAGCTGGTGCTGGATGTCCAGGTGGTTGGTGGGCTCGTCGAGGAGGAGTTCGCGGGGCCGCTGGGCGAGGGCGCGGGCGATCTGGACCCGCTGGCGCTCACCGCCGGAGAGGGTGTGCCAGGACTGCCCGGCGCGGTCGGTCAGCCCGGTCCGCTCCAGGGCCTGCCGGACCGCCTCGTCGTCCGCCGGCCCGGGCGCGGACCAGGCGCGGCGGTGCGGAATGCGTCCGAGGCGCACGACGTCGATGACGCGCAGCTCGACCTGGGTCGCCGCGTGCTGGTCGACGACGGCGACCCGCCGGGCCACGGTGCGCCGGTTCGTCGTGGCCAGCGGTTCGCCGTCGAGCGTGACGAGGCCGCCCTCCGGGGGCAGGACGCCCGCGAGCACCCGCAACAGGGTCGATTTCCCGGAGCCGTTGGGGCCGATCAGGCCGACGGTGGCGCCGGGCGGCGGGGCGAGGGTCACTCCGTCGAGGATGAGGCGGCCACCGGCGGCCCGGCTCACCCGGTCGGCCCGCAGTCCCTCGGCGGGGGCGGTCATACGACGCTCCGGGTGCGGTGCAGGACCAGGACGAAGGCCGGGACGCCGATGAGCGCGGTGACCACGCCGACCGGCACCTCCTGCGGGTCCAGGACCGTCCTGGCCAGGGTGTCGACCCAGACCAGGAAGACGGCACCGGCCAGCGCCGTGACGGGCAGCAGTCTGCGGTGTCCCACGCCCGCGAGGGCCCGGGCGGCGTGCGGCAGCACCAGGCCGACGAAGCCGATCGCCCCGGCCGAGCTGACCAGTGCGGCGGTCAGCAGCGCGGTGGTGCAGAGCAGCACGGTCCGGGTGCGTGCGACATGGACGCCCAGCGTGGCCGCGGCGTCCTGACCGAAGGCGAAGGCGTCGAGCGTACGGGCGTGCCCCAGGCAGATCGTCAGGGTGAGCGCCACCACGCCGGTGCAGAGCTGGACGTCCGTCCAGCCGACGCCGCTGAGCGAGCCGAGCAGCCAGAACAGCACTCCGCGCGTCTGCTCGGCGTCCGCGGCGGTCATCACGGTGAACGAGGTGAGCGCGGAGAAGAGCTGCATCACCGCGACGCCCGAGAGCACGACCCGGTCCGTGGTGCCGCCGAGGGTGTGGCTGAGCAGGAGGACGAGCCCGAACGAGACGAGCGCGCCGACGAACGCGCCCGCCGAGAGGGAGACGGCTCCCCCGCCGACGCCCAGCACCACGACGACGACCGCGCCGGTGGACGCCCCCGAGGAGACGCCGAGGACGAAGGGGTCGGCGAGCGGGTTGCGGAGCAGCGACTGCATGACGGTCCCGCACACCGCGAGCCCGGCGCCGCAGACGGCCGCGAGCAGGGTGCGCGGCATCCTGAGGTCCCAGACGATGCCGTCCCGGATCGGGCTCAGCTCCGTATCGCCGAGGCCCAGGTGGGCGGCGACCACCGACCACACGTCGGCGACGGAGATCCGGGCCGGGCCGATGGTGACGGCCACCGCGACGGAGGCCAGGAGCAGCACCGTTCCGCCGCCCCACAGGAGCGGTTCGGGCACGGCCCGCAGGCCGGTGCGCCGCCCGTACGGTGCGGGACGGGTGCTCGCGGACGGCTCCGGTGGGGTGGATGCGTCGGCCGACTTCCGGCGGGTACCGGTGTCGGCCGGCTCCGGACGGGTGCCGGCCGGCGCCACGGTGCGGGCACCCGCCGGGTCCTGGTCGGCCGTCATCCGGCGAGGCCGAACTCGCGCAGCCCCGCCGCGACGCGCTCGATGCCCTCCACCGTGCGGATGGTGGGGTTCATGGCCTGGCCGCTGAGCAGCACGTACCGCTTGTTCCGTACGGCGTCCATGTTCCTGGTCACCG
Source organism: Streptomyces sp. NPDC060184 (assembly GCF_042728795.1). Taxonomy (NCBI): domain Bacteria; kingdom Bacillati; phylum Actinomycetota; class Actinomycetes; order Kitasatosporales; family Streptomycetaceae; genus Streptomyces; species Streptomyces sp. NPDC060184. Next base: position 111,206 of record NZ_JBHWYX010000022.1, on the reverse strand, counting down.
GGTTGGACTCCAAAAACTCGATCTTCTTCTCGGCGCTCTCGGCCGTCTGCGACTTGCGGGTGAGGTCGCCGATGACGAGGACGTCCGGATCGCGGTCGGCGATGGTCTCCCAGTTGATCTGGGGCCATTCCTCGTGGGTGTCGTCGAAGACGTTCTTGGCGCCGAGCTCGGTGGTGATGATGCCGGGCGCCCCGCAGCAGCCCGCCAGGTACGGGGCCTCGGAGTTGGCGAACCAGTACATCAGGGTGGTGCCCGAGGCGTCGACGCCGTCCGTCGCCTCCGTCACCCGGGCCCGCAGCCCGGCGATGACCTTCTCGCCCCGCCCCGGCACGCCGAACACCCGGGCCAGGTCGCGTATCTCGCCGTAGACGCTGTCCAGGGTGAGGGCGGTGGAGCGGGCGCCGTCGCCGTCGCCGCTGTTGTCCTTGCCGGTGCAGTCGGCGGGCGAGACGTACGTGGGGACGCCCAGGTCCTCGAACTGCTCGCGGGGCGCGACCCCGCCCTTGCCGAGGGTGGACTCGAACGAGGCGCTGACGAAGTCGGGTTCCCGCTCCAGCACCTTCTCCGAGGAGGGGGCGTTGTCGGAGAGCCTCGGGACCTTCGCGTTGGCCTTCTCCAGGCCCTTCATCACGGGGTCGGTCCAGGTGGCGGTGGCCGCGAGCCGGTCGGCGAGGCCGAGGGCGAGCAGGATCTCCGTCGATCCCTGGTTGAGGGAGACCGCGTGGTGCGGAGCGGAGGCGACGGTGACGGTGCGTCCGCAGTTGTGGAGCGTCACCGGGTATCCGTCACCGGCCTTACCTGCGGCGGCCGGTGCGTCGTCGGCGGCGCCGCCGCAGGCGGTCAGCAGCAGGAGCCCCACCGTCAGCAGGGCGGCGGGGCGGGCGGACCGGGCCGCGGGCGTGCTCCGGAAGGAGCGCCGTCCGCCCGGACCGCGGGTCGGACGGTGTCCGGTGCTCGCGCTCGCGAGGTGGAGGACCGCTGCGGTACGGGCTGTAGCGGGTCCGTCCGGACGACGCGGCGCGCGTACGTGCCGGGCGTCGCGGGAGGGGCGGGACTGTCGGAACACGGCCATGGACGGCACGGGGTACCTCGGCGTCTCTGGGCCCATGCGCGGGGCCCGTTGTACGGAAGACCGCGGCCCGTACGGACCGCAGGGCGCCAGCAGGTCTTCGGACTCGGGTTCGTGCGGACGGGACGCCTTCCCGGGACACCCGTGGGTCTCCCAGTGGCCGTGGCCCCGCCCGTCCCCCTCACCGCTGCGCGTCAGTTCCGGACTCTCACCGGATTCCCTGACCCCATGTGTGGAGTGCGACTGGCACTGGGAAGCTATCACGCCCTTCCGCACGGGCCGGATGCCCGTTCGATGCCGTACGACCGCCGCCGAGGAGGCCGGGTACGGCAGCGGGCGCCGCCGGAGACCGTCCGGCGACGCCCGCTGTCCGGGGCCCTGTGATCAGGGCAGCCGCAGCGCGATCACGGCGTTGTGGCCGCCGAACCCGAAGGAGTGGCTGACGGCCCGGCGGACGGCGACGGGCCGGGGCGCCTTGGTGACGCAGTCGATGTCGAACCCGGGCGCGGGGGCGTCCAGGTTGGCGATCGGCGGGACGAGCTGGTGCTGGAGGGTCAGCACGGTGAGCGCGGCCTCGATGGCGCCCGCTGCCCCCATGCAGTGGCCGAGCACGCCCTTGGGTGCGGTGACCGGCGGCCGGTGCGGGTAGGCACGGGCGATGAGAGCGGCCTCGGTGGCGTCGTTGAGCGGGGTCGCGGTGCCGTGCGCGTTGACGTGGTCGACCTGCTCGGCGCGCCAGTCGGCGTCCCGCAGGGCGGCGTCGACGGCCGCCCTGGCCACCTTGCCGGAGGGGTGCGGGCTGGTGGGGTGGTGGGCGTCGGTGGTGGCCCCCGTGCCCGCGATCAACGCCCTGGGTACGGCCCCCCTGGCCAGGGCGTCGTCAGCCCGTTCCAGCACCATGATGGCAGCCCCTTCGCCCATGACGAGGCCCGCCCGGTCCTCGGCGAACGGGCGGCAGAGCCGCGACGGGTCGCCGTCCGGCAGGGCCGCCGCCCCGGACCTGGCCAGGCCGGTCATCGCCACCGGGAAGACGATCGACTCGGTCGCCCCGGCGACGGCGATGTCGCACTGGCCGCTCATCAGCATGTCCCGCGCGACCGACAGGGCGGTGACCCCGGACGAACAGGCCGTGCACGGAGCGAGGCTGGGGCCGGTCGCCCCGAGCTGGATCGCGATCTCCGCGGCGGGCATGTTGGGGATGGTGAGCAGGATGCCCGCGGGCGAGGAGGCCTCGGCCCCCAGCCGGTCGAGCACCACGGCCTGTTCGGAGAGGGCCGCCGACCCGCCGCTGCTGGTGCCGACCACGACCGAGACCCGGGAGCCGTCCCAGCCGCCGGGGTCCAGACCGGCGTCGGCCACGGCCTCCCGGGCGGCGAGCACGGCGAACTTGACGTACTTGCCCATCCGGTAGGCGGTCCGGCCGCCGACGGCGTCGTCCAGGTCGATGCCGGTGACCGTGCAGGCGAAGTCGACCGCGCACCCGTCCAGTTCGGGGACCGTACGGGCCGAGGACACCCCGGCGAGCACGCCCTCCCAGGTGGAGGCCGCGTCGTTGCCCGCCGGGGTGATCATGCCCAGTCCGGTGACGGCGATCTCGGGCCTCTTCATCGGGTGTTGCTCACCGGCTCCGCGCGGCGGGAGGCGGTGCGGATGAACTCCGAGATGTCCGCGAGGGTGGCGTCCCGGTGGAGGGTGTCGACGGGGGTGTGGATGCCGAGGGTTTCCTTGATGATGACGGCGAACTCCGCCACCGCGAGCGAGTCCATCTCCAGGCTGTCCATCGTGGACTCCGGGTGAATCTCGGCCGCGGGCACCTTGAACGTATCGGTCAGCACGCCGACGATCTTCGGATGAATGACCTTCATGATCTTCCTCTTGTATTCGGCACATACCTGGGGGGTGGCGGGCACGTTCAGCGGGCCCATCTCGGTAACTGACTGAGCCCCGTCTGGTTACGCCTTCCGGCGAACCGATTCCTCTACGCCCACCTGCGGCTTCTTCCGCCCCATCGAGACAACGAAGGCCGTTCCCCAGTACGCCAGAAGGACGGCCCTCACTCCCAGTGAGCCCATGGCCTCGCGCACCCGTCGGACGCGCCCCTCAGAGGCAGCCGTCGCGCTCCCTCCCGAGCCGGTCGCCGAACGGCCCACTCCGCGGGTCACCGCGCGAGCTCCCCGGCCGGACGGGCGGCGGCCCGGTGCCAGGGGCCTTCGGGGTCGTCGTAGGCGTCGGCGTAGGCGGGCCCCGCGATCGGCCGGTCGGCGAAAGTCTCCTCCGGCAGCGCGAACGACTCCACCAGCGCGGGAGCGTGCTCGGCGACGGCGGCCACGGCCTCCTCGTACAGCTCGGGCAGGGCGCGTACCTGCTCGGCCGTCACCCGACCGTCGGCCAGCAACTCCCCGCTGCCCCGACCGACCTGCCGCAGCAGGAACAACCGCTCCACCTGCGCGAGCCGTTCGCGCGCGGGCCCCCCGGGCAGGGCGGCGCCTGCCTCCGCGAACGCCTCGGCGGCCTGCCGGACCGCGTGCGCCTCCACACCGCGCAGGGCGGCCCCCGAGCCCGCGTTCCAGCGGCCGAGCGCGTCCCCGGGCGGGGCAGCGCCCATCCACGACCGGGCCCGCGCGAAGCGGAGGGCTTCCAGCGCGGTGAGCAGCCCGCGCAGGAACGCCGGGTCCCGGAGGTCGCCCGGCGCCTCCCCCGCTCCCCCCGTCTCCCCGTCGGCCGCGCGCTCCGGGGCCGAGAGCAGCATCTCGGCCGCCGCCTTGGCGTGCACGGCGAGGTTGTCCCCCTCGGCGGTGATGGTGCCCTCGATGCCGGTGACCAGGGCCGCGAGCCCGTTGTGCTCCAGCAGCCCCTGGGCGCCGCAGCGTTCGCGGCACTCCACGATCACGTCCCTGGCCCGCCAGGTGATCCACCCCTTGGCGACGGCCACCAGCCGCTCAGCCGCCCCCCGGTCCGTCTCGCCCGCGCCCGCCTCCCACCGGTCGAGCGCCCGGCGGTGCAGCAGACTCATCGCGAACACCATGGCCAACGCCTCGGCCAGCGGCCCGTGGTGGGTGCGGTGGGCGTAGACGGCGACCGGCCCGGTGCCGCGCGGCCCGGCGACCGTACGGTGCCCGGCGTAGCGCACGGCGACGGCGAGCGCGACGCGTGCCGAGCCGACCGCGCAGGCGCTCATGGCCAGCTTGCCCGGGGTGACCCGGGCGAGGGAGACGAGCAGGCGCCGCCGCCTGCTCGGGAGCGCGCTGCCGAACTCCCCGCCGTCCCCGACGTGTCCCTGCGCCCCGGTGAGCAGCGCCGTACGGGGCACGAAGCAGTCGTCGAACGAGGTCAGGCAGTGGTCCACCGGCGACCCCATCCGGGCCGGCAGCCTGCGCACCCGTACGCCGGGCAGGGCCGCGACGGCGTCGGTGAGCGGGACCAGCAGGAGGAAGACGCCGTGGTCGGTCCCGTCGACGACGAGCCGGGCGGCGACCAGCCCGCTCTTGGGACCGCCCGCCGGACTGGTGTTGGGCATGAACTTCTGCGCACCCGCGTGCGGGGTGCGCAGGACGAAGCCGTCGCGGGCCCGGTCGTAGGTGGCGGTCGTTTCCACCTCCGCCGCGTCGTTGCCGTGCGCGACCTCCGTACAGAGGAAGGTGCCGATCTCGTCCATGTGCAGGGGACCGGAGAGGTCGCGGCGGCCCTCGGGGTCGTGGTCGAGCAGGCTGCCGAGAAAGAGGTTGTAGTGGATCCCCGCCACCGTGGCGAGAGTCGGATCGACCGGCCCGAGCCACTCGTGCATCGCGGTCAGGGCACGTACGTCGGAGGCGAGCCGGGCCGCGCTGTCGAAGGAACGGTTGATCAACCGCAACCGGTCGTAGGCACGGGTCAGTTGATCCTCCGGTGGCACCGTGCGCGCGGGGCTCCTGAAGGGCTCGGTGGTGGTCAGCCGGCGCCAGAAGGCGTGCTCGCGGCGGAAGTCGGGGCCGTAGACGACGGCGGTCAGGGCGTCCGTGACGGCAGGCGGCAGCGCCGCGGTCGGTTGAGGGGTCATGTTCGTTGAACGAGCGTGGAACGGCGAGGACACCCGGCGTCGTGCAGGTACCTGGTGCGTGTGCGGCCGGGCACGCCAGTCGTCGACGCGTGCTTCCGCCCGGAAGGCCCGTCTACGCGTCGGGCTCGGTCCTGGCCCCGCTATCCGGCCGTTGCACGTCTGAGAAGGTCCCTGGCGGGTGCGGGTCCGGAGTCGGCCCGTGCTGCCGCCCGGTCAGCCGTTCACATGGTGTGACCTGCGGGTGCGGGGGGGCTGACGGAGGACGACAGCGAGCGAGGAAGGACGATCGGCGTGCTGGTCTCCGAAGAGGACGCGTTCGATCGGGCGGGAGCGGCGCGGACGCGTGACGGGGCCCGGTGGGGACCGGTCGCTCAGACACTCCGTCAGGCGCGCCGGAAGGCCAGCGCCACGTTGTGCCCGCCGAAGCCGAAGGAGTGGCTCACGGCGGTCTCGACGCTCTGGTGGCGCGGTTCCTTGACCACGCAGTCGAGTTCGAAGGCGTCGGTCACCGAGTCGAGGTTGGCGATCGGCGGTACGAGCCCGTGCTCCAGCGTCAGCACGGTGGCCACGGCCTCGATGGCTCCGGCCGCCGCGAGGGTGTGTCCGACGACGCCCTTGGGAGCGGTGACCGTGGGCGCGTGCGGGAAGAGGCTGCCGATCAGGGCGGTCTCCATCGCGTCGTTGAGCAGGGTGGACGTGCCGTGGGCGTTGACGTGGTCGACGTCGCCGGGCGTCCAGCCCGCCTGCCGCAGCGCCTCCTCCACCGCGCGTCGCGCACCCCGGCCGTCCGGTTCGGGTGCGGTGGGGTGGTAGGCGTCCGTACTGGAACCGGCCCCGACGAGCAGCGCCCGGGTGTGCCCGCCCCGGGCGGTCGCGTCCTTCTCGCGCTCCAGTACGAGCATGGCGGCGCCCTCGCCCATGACGAAGCCGTCCCGGTCTGCGGCGAAGGGGCGGGAGGCGCTCGCCGGGTCGCCGGACCGGGTGGAGAGCGCGCCCATCCGTGCGAACGCGGTGACGACGAGGGGGGTGAGGACGGATTCGGCGCCGCCGGCCACCACGATGTCGCACTGACCGCTGTCCAGCAGATCGCGGGCGACGCTGATGGCTGTCGCGCCGGAGGCGCAGGCGGTGACGGGGGCGAGACTCGGGCCGCGGGCACCGAGGGCGATGGCCACCTCACCGGCGGCGGCGTTCGGGATCATCATGGGGACCAGCAGGGGTGACACGGCGTCCGGCCCGTCGTCGGCCAGTCTGCGGGCGTTGTCGACGAGCACCGAGACACCGCCCACCCCCACTCCGAGCACCACACCCACCCGGCCTCCGTCCCAGCGCGCGGGGTCGTGCCCGGCGTCGGCCACCGCCTGCCGGGCGGCGACGAGGGCCAGTTTCACGAACCGGGCCATCCGCCACACGGAGCGTCCGCCGACCGCGGCGTCGAGGTCGATGCTGTCCACCGGGCAGGCGAAGTCGACGGGCAGGCCTGTGAGTTCGTCGCAGCGACGGGCCGTGGACCGGCCGGAGCAGAGTCCTGCCCAGAAGGAGTGCTCGTCCGCTCCGGCCGGGGTGACCACGCCGAGACCGGTGACGGCGACGGCCCCGCCGCCGTGGAGCACGCCGCGTGGCGCCGTGCGGTGGGCCGCTCTCGCCGACTCGGCGGCCCGGTCCCGAGAAGTGGCCCTGGTGCTTTCGTCAGCCAACTGCGACATGCTCTGTTCCTTCCGTCGTGGTCGTCGGCGGGGCCCCCGGCCAGCGAAGTGCCGCGGAGCCCCAGGTGAGTCCGCCGCCGAACGCGGTGATCAGTACGTGGTCCCCCGCGCGCAGGCGACCCCGGCCCGCGGCGTCCGCCAGCGCCAGCGGGATGGAGGCGGCCCCGGTGTTGCCCACCCGGTCCAGATGGGTGACGCAGCGGTCCGGCCCGATGCCGACACGCTCGGCCACGGCGCTCATGATGCGGCCGTTGGCCTGGTGCGGCACGAAGTGGTCGACGTCGGCGGGGTCCCAGCCCACCGAGGTCAGCAGCGACCGGCAGGACGCGGTCATCCGCAGCACGGCGTGCTCGTAGACCGTGCTGCCCCTCATCCGGAAGAAGGCGTCCTTCTCGGCGGGCGGTCCGCCGCTGGCACGGGCCCGCGCGCCGCCGCCCGGGACGGTGATCAGGTCGTGGCCCGTACCGTCGCTGCCCAGGTCGAAGGCGAGGAGTTCACCGGGGTCGCCCCTGCGGCCCGCGGCGACCAGCGCGGCCCCCGCGCCGTCGCCGAAGACCACTCCGGCCGACCGGTCCCCGGGGTCCAGCCAGGTGGAGTAGACGTCGGCGCCCACCAGGAGAATCCGGCGGTAGAGGCCGGAGGCGACCAGACCGTGGCAGACGGCGAGTCCGTAGACGAAGCCGCTGCAGACGGCCGCGATGTCGAAGGCGGGGACGGTCCCCAGGCCGAGCCGGGCCGCGAGGGCGGGCGCCGTGCCCGGGCAGAGGTGGTCCGGGGTGGCCGTGGCGAGCACCAGCGCGTCCACCCGGCCGGGCGCGGCACCGTCGACGAGTCGGCGCGCCGCCTCGTGGGCGAGGTCCCCGGTGGAGAGGCCGGGGCCGGCCCGGTGCCGGCTCACGATGCCCGTACGACGCCGGACCCACGCGTCGTCCACGCCCCAGGCCTCGGGCAGCGCGTCGTTGCCCACCGGGTTTCCCGGCACCCATCCCGCGACGCCTTCCAGCACCGCCGTACGTTCGCCGCCACCGGCGCCCGCCGTCGCCCGTCCGCTCGTCACCCGTCGCCCCGCTCCCCTGATCGGCCCGTACCCTGTCATGCGAACGGCGCAACACACAGCGCGAAGGCGTTCGACACCGCCGAACGGGTGACTGACGTTCACCTGCGCGAGTGGAGATCGGCCCAACCGGTGGCGCATCGGGGCCCGGTCGCTATTCGCCCTGCTGACGCGGCCCGGGGCCGTTCGCGGAGCTCCCGGACCACCCCGCGGCGCGCGGGACAGCCCCAGCCCTTCAGGAACCGTCCTCATCTCCCGCTTCTCCGTACCGCCGTTCGAACTTGGCGACCTGTCCCTCCGCGTCGACGACGCGGGCGCGACCGGTGAAAAAGGGGTGACTCTCGGCGGAGATCTCGACGTCGACGACGGGGTAGCTCCGGCCGTCGTCCCAGTCGATGGTCCGCTCGCTCGACGCGGTGGACCGCGTGAGGAAGGCGTATCCGGCCGACCGGTCGCGGAACACGACGGGCCGGTAGTCGGGGTGCTTGTCCTGCTGCATGGCTGACTCCCGGGGTGGGGGTACGGATGAGGCCGACCCCACCCCTTCTCTTCCGATGGAGGGGGTGGGACGGATGCCGGTTCGGACCACCTTCTCCAGCCCGGCCTCCGGGCGCGATCCCTGACCGCCCGTACGGGGCGGCTCCCGCGCGGCGCCCTGCCCCGGCCCCCGGCCCCCGGCCCCCGGGAGCAACGGAGCGACGGGGCGACGGGGTCCAGCGGTCATCCCTCGCGGCCCGAGGACGCGCACGGCGAGACAGGGGCCACCGCGACCGCGATGAGTTTTGCTGCTTTTTTCTTTATTTGCTGGCCTGATGATCCTGGTTGCGCTACGATTCCAGCATGGACAAGAACGAATCTCCCCAGGCCCAGATCACCGTCGCGACCAGCACCCTGGACCGCATCCGCCTGCTCGCCCTCGCCTGGCAGGTGGACGAGGGCGAAGCCGTCGCGCGCCTGCTGCAGCACTTCGAGAAGACCGCGGGGCGCTCCGGCGCCCCGGCATCCGCCCCCGCCGGACACCTTCCGGTGCACGCCGTGTACGGCGGGCGGCGTTTCGACGGAGTGTTCGACACCGCGTCGAAGGGCCTGAGCATCCCGGCAGGCCCGGCCGCCGGTGACTACAGGACTCCCAGCGGAGCAGCCGCCGCGGTCGTCCAGGCCGTCAAGCCCGGAGTGGCCAGCGCCCGGAACGGATGGTCGTTCTGGATCATCTCGGACACCGGTGAGGCGCTGCAAACCCAGCGCTGACGACAGAATTCCCAGCACGCGGCTTCACGTCTCAAGCATTTCAGAGAATGCTGAAGCCTGTACCCGCGCGTGCCCCCCGCAGACAGACCCGTCACGGGTCACACCGCCGACCGAGGCCCCCGGCCCTACTCCCTGGTCGCGGCTGAACGCCTGCTCATCCCTCGCGCAGGGAGTCGTGCACGGAGTCCAGCGCGTCGGCGACCAGGGAGAGGAAACGGGCGTGCGCGTGCGGGCTGCACAGCGGCTCCGGGTTCCACGGCACGACAAGCGTTCCGGCGTCGAGCAGCGCGGCCCACTCCGGCTGGGAGCGGAGGCTCTCCAGCGGCGCCGCGTTGACGCGTACGTCCGTCAGCAGCACCTGCGGGGCGAGCACGGCCACCTCCGCCCAGGAGGCCGTGTGCCAGTTGACGCCGGGACCCGCGGGCGGGTCGACGAGGCCGACGCCCAGCTCGTCCAGGGCCGCCAGCTCGGGCCACTGGGCGGGGCGGGCTACGTACGCCTGGTCCGGGTCGGCCGGGGAGAGGGCCACCACCCGGACCGCGCCGCCGGATGCGGCGGTGCGCAGCCGGGCCCGCGCGGCCTCCAGTTCCTCGTCGGCCCGGGGGAGTTCGTCCGCGCCCAGCGAGCGTGCCAGCTCGGCGAAGCGGTCGGACGTCCCGGCCAGCGTGCGCGACTGGCCGACGTCGATCACGACGACCGGGACCTGTTCCTCCAGGTGCTTGGCGGTGTCCGGGTCGAGGCCGTACACCGTGCCGCCGCCGTAGCTGACGGCCACCACCAGGTCGGGCTCGCCGCGCAGCAGGGTGTCCACGTCGAGCGCGGTGCCCGCGCCCAGGTACGCCACCTCGCCCACCGGGAGTTCCCCGCTCTTCGCCGGGTCGATCTCGGCGCCGTCGTGGCCCGAGCCGAAGACACCGTGGGACCGGACGCCCAGGTCCCAGAGGGTGGCGCCCGCCTGGACGTACGCCAGTACCCGCGAAGGCGTCCGCTCGGCCCGGGACACCCGGCCCCGGTCGTCCGAGAAGCGCCACCCGCTCTGTTCCGTCATGTTCCCCACCCCTTGGTCCGTCCTCTTCCGCCGGCCACCGGCCCCCTTCGCACAGATGTACCTGCCCAACTCCTCGCCGCCGCACCCCTCGGCCCCCGGATCGGGGCCGGTGCGGCGGCACATGGGCTCCGAGCAGCCCTGGCACGGATCCGACTCCCCCTTACCGCAGTCCACTTGACGCCGTCCCGGGCCCTGTCTCCCCGGCAGCGCGGCCGAGGCCGCCCTCCGGTGGTGTCCGCACGGTTTCGCCCCGTACCGATCAAGAAACACTCTTGGCGTCCGGCACTCCCCGCCCCGGACGGAAGGAAGGACGCCCCGATGCCCGCGACCGCTCTCAAGGCGGCTCTGACCCTGACCCTCCTCGCCGCGCTCGGCCTGGCGCCCTCGGCGCGCGGCACCGCCCCCGGGACCGCGCCGGACAACCCTCGCGAGGTGACGGCCGGCCGGCCTGCCGCCTCCTGCCCGGTGGTCGACGTACTCACCGTGTACACGCCGAAAGCTGCGGCGGCGGTGGGCGGTGTGCACCGGGTGCCGGTGTCGGCCCAGGAGATCGCCACGCGGATGAACGAGTCCCTGCTCGCGAGCGGGGTCTGCGGCTCCATCCGGATCGTGCACCCGTACACCGCGAAGGGGTACGAGGGCTCCGACGAGTTCGACGCGGCGTACGAGGGGCTCCGCGAGGGCACCGATCCCTCCCTCGGACCGACCGCGCGACAGCGCCGGGACCACTACGGGGCGGACCTGGTGACGCTCGTGGTGGACGCGTCCGGGCGGGGTGGCGGCACCGGGGACTACACCCCCCGGCTCACCGCCGAGTCGGACGCGTACGCCTACGCGGTCGTGGACGTCCAGGGCATCGCGCTCGACTCGGCGAGCCACGAGATCGGCCACAACCTGGGCCTGGCCCACGACCGTACGACGCTCGCCGAGGATTCCGAGGGGGCCATGGAGGTCAGCAGCATCCGCCCGTACAACACCGGCTGGGTCACCGAGGACCGGCGGTACTACACGATCATGGCCTACCGCTCCGCCTGCGGTGAGCACTGCCGCCGCGTCAGCCGCTTCTCCAGCGCCCGGGGCACCTGGCAGGGCCGCCGGCTCGGGGACGCGGCCAACGACAGCGCCCGGGTGCTGCGGGAGACGATGCCGATCGTCGCCGGGTACCGGGCCGCCCCGTGAGCCCGCCGGCCCGCCCGGTCGGCGGGCCCCTTCCGCCGGTTCGCCGCCTACAGTCCGGCGCTGTCGGTGGTCCGGCCCAGGTAGGTCAGCGGGCCGGGGTCGGGCACGTCGATCTCGTGGAATCCGAGCCGGTCGTAGAAGATCCTGGCCGGCTTGTTCGCCGTCAGCATCGAGAGGTGGACGTCGGCGACCCCCTTGACCCGCAGCGCGTCCAGGAAGGCGCGCATCAGCTCCCGCCCGTGGCCCCTGCGCTGCCAGGGTGGCAGCAGGTCGATGTGCAGATGGGCCGGGTACGCGGCGACCTGCGGACCGAGCATGTGCTCGGGGCGGTGCAGGAGCGCGATCATCTCCTCGGTGGGCGTGGTGGGCGGCTTGCCGGAGGCCGGGAAGCGCCCGGCCACCAGCGGCAGCCACCGCTCTTGGAAGGCGGTGGCGAAGGCCGTGGTGTCGGCCGTGCCCAGCACGTATCCGACCGCCCGTCCCGAGCCGTCGTCCAGCACGAAGGCGAGGTCGGGTTCGAGGTACGCGTACGGGGCGGCGAACAGGCTGGGCATCAACTCCTGGTCGGCGTAGATGTGCCGGGAGTCACCGCCGTTGTCGGCCGTCCGGACACAGATGTCGGCGAGCGCGGCACGGTCGCCGGGGCGGTAGGAGCGTATGAACGCGGGCTGATCCATGGCCGGGAGCATGCCATCTTGGGAGCGCTCCCACAAGGTCCGTACGGCCCTGCCGGACGGGGACCGACGCGCATCGCGCGCGGGCCGGTCAGCCGCCTTGGCCAGGCCCTTCGCCAAACCCCCCACCAGGCCCCGCGCCGGGCCCCTCCCCCGCCTCCTCGCCGCCCCCTTGCGGCGGCACCGTGGGCCGTGCTCCCCGAGACCTCCGCTCCGCCGCCAGCTCGGCGTTGAACTGGGCTCCGGCCAGCAGGGCCAGGTTGGTGAACCAGACCCAGATGAGGAAGACGACGAGCCCCGCGAGAGAGCCGTACAACCGGCTGTAGGTGCCGACGTGCGTGGCGTAGAGCGCGAACCCCGCGGAGGCGACGAGCCAGAGCACGGCCGCGAGCACCCCGCCGGGAAGCCCCTGGCGCGTGCCGCGCACCGAGCGCGGTCCCGTCCGGAAGAGGACGGTGATGAGGCAGGTGACCAGTACCAGCAGGACGGGCCACTTGAGGAACCACCACAGGGCCTGTCCCGCCTCCGCGAGTCCGAGCCTGCGGGCCGCCCAGCGGGCCAGCGGACCGGTGAGCACCAGCACGAACGCGCTGGTCAGCATCAGCAGGAGCAGGCCGATCGCCGACGCGACGATGGTGTGCGCGTTGCGCAGCGCGGGGCGGGTGTCGCGCTCGTGGTGCATGGCGTGCAGGGCGCGGCGGAAGACTGCGAGGTAGCTGGAGGCCGACCAGACGGCGCTGACGCTGCCGGTGGCGACCAGGACCCAGCCCGCCGCGCGCTGCTCGGTGGCGGCCAGGAGCGGCTGGCGCAGGGCCGCTCCGGACTCCGCCGGGGCGAAGGCCGTGATGTCCGTGATCAGCGCGGCGGTGGCGTCGGGGCTGGCCAGGCCGATGACGGAGACGGTCACCAGCAGGGCGGGCAGCAGGGCGAGGATGGCGTAGTACGTCTGAGCGGCGGCCCAGTCGGATATGTCGTCGTTCCACAGCGAGACGGGGGTCCGTCGCAGCGCGGCGGACCAGGCGGCGGCACGACCCGGCGGGTGGGCGTCGCCCGCCTCGCGGGCAGGGGCAACGGACTTGCGGAACACGCGTCGCTCCGGGGGACGTGGACGGGATGGGGCACGCGGGACGCCCGTGCTGGTCGCACGGTCGCACCGCCGGTGCCGTCCTTTGTCTCATGCCTCGGTTTCGCGGGAGTACACCGCCACCCCGGCGGACCGGTTCCGGCCGGTGCCGGGGCCCGCGCCCCGGGCTCGGACGCGGCCGGTCTTGGGGAAGCGGCACGGGGCGCGCACGGCCACCGGGCCCACCGCCCGGCCGTCAGTCGTTGACGGCCGTGAGGAGGACCACCGCGTCCTCCAGCGCCAGCAGCCCGTGCCGCTCCCTCGGGATCGGCACCAGAGCTCCGGTTGTCATCTCCACGTCGCCGGAGGGCGCGGTGATGCGGACCGCGCCGCGGAGCACCAGGAGGGAGGCGGCGAGCGGCGCGTTGTGCTCGTCCAGCGCGGAGCCGGAGGTGAGGGCGATCACCGTCTGGCGCAGCGGAGGCTGCTGGAGCAGGCGGTGCGCGCTGCGCCCGTGGGGGGAACTGCGCGCCGCGGCGAGATGCTCGTCCGCGAGGGCGTTGAGGTCGTTCATGGGGCCACTCTGCCGCAGCACCTGCGGGCCCGCCGCCGGAGCGTGGCGTCCGACCAACCTCGCGGGGGCGGCCGGGGCCGGCCCGTAGACTCGGCGGATGGCTAAGTATTTCGACGTGCATCCCGAGAACCCTCAGCGACGCACGATCAGCACGGTGGCCGAACTCATCCGTTCGGACGCCCTGGTCGCGTACCCCACGGACTCCTGCTATGCCCTCGGGTGCCGGCTGGGCAGCCGGGAAGGGATCAGTCGCATCCGGTCGATCCGGCATCTCGACGACCGCCACCACTTCACCCTGGTGTGCGAGAACTTCGCCCAGCTGGGCCAGTTCGTCCAGATCGACAACGACGTCTTCCGTGCGATCAAGGCGGCGACGCCCGGCAGCTACACCTTCATCCTGCCCGCGACGAAGGAGGTGCCGCGCCAGCTGCTGCACCCGAAGAAGAAGACCGTGGGCGTCCGCATCCCCGATCACGCCGTGGTCCGGGCGCTGCTGAGCGAGCTGGGCGAGCCGCTGCTCTCCAGCACGCTGCTGCTTCCCGACGAGGAGGAGCCGCTGACGCAGGGGTGGGAGATCAAGGAGCGGCTCGACCACGAGGTGGACGCGGTGGTGGACTCCGGGGACTGCGGGACGGAACCGACCACGGTCGTCGACTTCTCGGACGGCGGGATCACGGTCGTGCGCAAGGGGGCGGGAGACACCGCCCGGTTCGAGTGAGTCTCCCCGCGCCGTCCGTCGCGTGGGCCCGGACCGCTGGTGTCGCGAAGGCCGCCGTACGGGCTCGCGCGCACGGTGCGGGCCCGACGCGGTCAGCCGAGCAGCGCGCTGCCCGGGGAGGGCAGCGTTCCGCTCGACGTGAGGAGTTCGTCCGCCCGGCCGGCTTCGTGGTCGGGCCGGCGCGCCCAGCGTCCGACCGCGCACTCCGCCGTGATGCCGGGGCCGAATCCGGCGATGAGCCCCTGCGCGTCGTCGTCCGCGCCGCCGTCCTCGAAGAGCCGGGCCAGGGCGTCGAAGACGACCGAACTCGCGATGTTTCCCCGCTCCGTGAGGGTGGCCCTGCTGTAGCGGAACATCCCCGGCGGCAGCTGGAGGAAGTGGCAGAGGTCGTCCAGGATGCGCGGGCCTCCCGCGTGCACGATGAAGAAGTCCATGGCCTGCACCGACCATCCGTGCAGGTCGACCAGGTTCTGGAGTACCGGGGCGAGCATCTCCATGGTGCCGGGGACGCGGCGGTCGAGCAGGAAGTGGAATCCGGTGTCCCGGACCGCGTAGGAGATCCAGTCCTCGGTGTCGGGCACCAGGTGCGAGCCGTTGCGTTCGAGTCGCATCCCGGCGCCGCCCTCGCCCCGGACGACGGCGGCCGAGACGGCGTCGCCGAACAGGCCGTTGGAGAGCAGGGACCCGACACCGATGTCGGTGGGCTGGTAGCAGAGCGAACAGAACTCGCAGGACACGAGGAGGACGTTGGACTGCGGGTAGGCCCGGCAGAAGTCGTGGGCGCGGTTGATGGCCGCCCCGCCCGCGGCGCAGCCGAGCTGGGCGATCGGCAGCTGCCGGGTCTCCGGCCGGAAGCCCATGGTGTTGATCAGCCAGGCGGTCAGCGACGGCATCATGAAGCCGGTGCAGGAGACGTAGACGATGAGGTCGATCTCGGCGGCCTCGACCTCGGCGTATTCCAGTGCCCGGCCCACGACTTCGGGGACCCTCTTCTTGGCCTCGGCCTCGTAGACCCTGTTGCGCACCTCGAAACCGGGGTGGCGCAGCGTCTCCTCGATCGGCTGGACGAGGCGGCGGGTCTGCACGCCGGTGTTCCGGATGAGCCTCAGGACCAGGTCGCGCTGGGGGTGGCCGTCGTGGGTCTCGCGGGCGAGGTCCAGGGTCTGCTGCATCGTGATCACGTGTTCGGGCACCGCGATGGCCGGGCGGCACAGGGTCGCCATGGGTTCTCCTCGTGTCTGGGAGCGGAGGCTCACGTCACCATGTGACGGGCAGGGCGAGCGGGTAGCGCCAGATCGACGTGGTGTTCCAGCGGATGTCCTCCACCGGTGCGTCGAGGCGCAGGTGCGGGAACCGGCGGAGCAGCGACGAGAACGCGGTCTCCAGTTCCATCGTGGCGAGCGGGGCTCCCAGGCAGTGGTGGGCTCCCCAGCCGAAGGTCATGTGGGGGATGGACGGCCGGTCGGGGTCCAGGTCGTCGGGGCGCTCGAACTTCTCGGCGTCGCGGTTGGCGGTCAGGTAGGAGACGTGCACCACGTCGCCGGCCGGGATGCTGACGCCGCCGAGTTCCACGTCCACCAGGGCGACGCGGGGGATTCCGACGCCCTTGCGGAACGGGATGTGGCGCAGGAGTTCTTCCAGGGTGCGGGGCAGGCGCTCCGGGGAGTCGCGCAGGGTCCGGGTCAGTTCGGGGCGGACGAGCAGCGAGTAGGCGATGTTGCCGAGTTGGTAGGTGGTGGTGTCCTGACCGGTGATGAGCAGGACCATGGCCATGACGGTCAGCTCGTCGTCGCCGAGGAGTTCGTCGCCGTCCCGCGCGGTGGCGAGGGTGCTGATCAGGTCCTCGCCGGGGGACCTGCGTCGGCGGGCGGTGAGCTCGCCGAAGTAGGCGCGGAGTTCCGCCTTGGCCCGGACGGCGTCCTCCTTGCCGGCGGCACCGACGTTCATCATGGTGAGGGCGTGCGCGCGGAGCCAGGGCCGGTCCGGCTCGGGGATGTCGAGCACCTCGCAGATGGTGACGAGCGGCAGGGGTGCGGCCACCGCCGCCATGAAGTCGGCCGTGGTTCCGCCGTCCTCCATGGTGTCGAGCAGCCGGTCGACGATGCGCTGGGTGCCCACGCGCATGGCGTCGATGCGGCGGGCGGTGAAGCTCTTGGCCACCAGGCTGCGGAGCCTGCTGCTGGCCGGGGGGTCCATGAGGTTGATGGCCTCGTCCTGGACGATGGGTTCGGGGGTCATCCGCGGGAAGTCCCGTCCCGTCACGGCGCTGCGGCTGAAGCGCCGGTCGGTGGTGACCGTGCGGACGTCCTCGTACCGGGTGACCAGCCAGGCGTCGCCTTCTCCGTACGGCATCCGGATGCGGGACACCGGCGCGGTGGTCAGCAACTCCTTGAGCTGGGGGTCGAACTCCAGCTGGTGTGCGAAGTCGAAGGGGCAGCTGCGTACGGTTTCCGTGTTCTCCACCGAGGTTCTCCCAGGGACCGGTCCGGCTGATGGGTGGTCAGTCCGCCCCCCGACCGGGACCGGACCCCGGCTGTATTCCCGTTACCCTCCGGAACATGTTCACCACGCTGAGTAGTCAGTCGATCAGGGGGTGCGTGGGCGGCGCACGGGGCCGAAGAGCGCACGGCCGGTGACCCGCACGAATGAATTTGCGCCCGCGCGCACGCCGCGCGGGCCAGGCACCGGCCGCCCGGCGGGAATGGTCGGACACGGCCCAGCCAGACACACCGACCACATGGAAGAGGCGCGCACCATGACAGACATCGACGACCGTCCGGCCGCCGGCCCGAACCCCGCCCCCGGACGGCGGGGGTTCGTGCTGACCGGGGTCGGTCTCGCCGGGGCGGTGGCGGGCGCGCCGGACGCCTTCGCGGCACCGGTCCGGCGGCCGGAAGCGGCGGGCGAGGTGGCGCGCAAGGCCGCGGTGCCGTTCCACGGCCCGCACCAGGCGGGCGTCGTGACGCCGCAGCAGGCGTTCGCCGCGTTCGTCGCCTTCGACGTGCTCGCCACGGACCGGGGCGGACTGGTGGCCGTCCTCGACGTGTTGACGAAGCGGGCGAGGGCCCTCACCGCGGCCTCCGCGCAGGGTGGCCCCGACGACCGCCTGACCGTCACGGTCGGCGTCGGGGCGTCCCTCTTCGACGAGCGCTTCGGCCTCCGTTCGCGCCGGCCCGCGGGGCTGCGGACCATGCCCGCGTTCCCCGGGGACGACCTGGACCCGGACGCCTGTCACGGGGACCTGTCGGTGCAGGTCTGCGCGGAGCACCCCGACGCCGTCCTGGGGGTGATGCGTGATCTGCAGCTGGCGCTGCGGGGCTCGGCCGCTCCGAGGTGGCGGAGTGACGGGTTCCTCAACCCGCCCCGGCCGAACGGCGCGCCGCGCAGCATCGTCGGCTTCAAGGACGGCATCTCCCGTCCGGACACCACGTCCGAGCGGGAGATGGACCGGGTGCTGTGGCTGGGTTCGCGCAGCGGGGCGCCCGCCTGGGCCTGGGGCGGCTGCTACCAGGTGCTGCGGATGACCCGGCTGCGGGTCGAGGCGTGGGACCGGCTGCCGGTCTCCGAGCAGGAGCGTGCGTTCGGCCGGAACAAGGCGACGGGCGCTCCGCTGACCGGCACCAGGGAGACGGACGTTCCCGACTACCGGTCGGACCCGGACGGCCGGAAGATCTCCTTCGACTCGCACATCCGGCGGGCGAATCCGAGGACGCCCGGGACGGCCGACTCCCTCCCGCTGCGCCGCAGTTACAACTTCGACCGTGGCCTGGCGCCCGACGGAGCGCTCGACGTGGGGCTGAACTTCTGCTGCTACCAGCAGGACATCGGGAGGCAGTTCGAGGCGGTGCAGCGGCGCCTGGACGGTGAGCCCCTCGCGGACTTCACCGTCACCCGGGGCGGCGGCTACTTCCTCGTGCTGCCCGGCGTGACGGACGCGAAGGACAGCCTCGGAGCCGGCCTGCTGGGCGACTGAGGCTCCTCCCGGTGACCCGAGCCGGAGATTCGCCGGCAGTAGAGGGGTCGGCAGGGCCGCGGGGAGCGAGGGCCGACGACGCCTTCCCGAGTCCACGAGGCCCCGGGGAGCGCGACGGCGAACGGCACCTTCCCGGGTCCTTCCTTGTCAGAACTCTTTACGCACCTGACATGCACGGGTAATTTCCTGGGCGCAAGAGATTGCAGAAAGATTCCGACAGCCCTTGCCGTCGGATTCCTTCCGCTCGCCCGAACCCCGAGGCGCGTCCGGGTTCTCCGGCGGGATCTCGGCCGATGCCCGTGCCGGGCACCGGCGTTGTCGGCAGCCGCGGCCTCCCCCGCCGCGGCCTCCCCCTGGAGACATGATGAAACGCTCCTCCCTACGGCTGCTCCGGCGCCCCGCGGCGGCAGCCGCCGCGGCGACCGCACTGCTGGGCCTGCTCACCGCGATACCCGCGCCGGAGCAGCTGTCGTCCGCGACGCCGGTCGCCGCCACCGAGAACTCGGCGACCGTCTTCTACTGGACGAAGACGAAGAACTGGTCGGCCTACAACCTCCATTGGGCACCGGACGGGGGCTCGTGGACCACCGTGCCGGGGACGGCGATGACCGCCGCCTGTACGGACTGGGTGAAGCTGACCGTCCCGCTGGGCAGCGCCACCGGCCTGGCCGCCACCTTCAACAACGGCAGCGGCGTCTGGGACAACAACTCGGGCAACAACTACGCGCTGGGCACGGGGAACATCACCGTCAAGGACGGCGTCGTCGCCCACAGCGACCCGTGCGCCGACAGCGGTACGACCCCGAGCCCTTCCCCCACCGGGACGAACAGCGCGGAGGTCTACTACTCCACCGCGACGGTGGGCTGGACCACCACCAACCTCCACTACCAGCCGGTGGGCGGCGCCTGGACCACAGTCCCCGGGGTCGGCATGGAGGCGGCCTGCACCGGATGGGTCAGGCGGACCGTCGACCTCGGCACGGCCACCGGACTCAACGCCACGTTCAACAACGGCAACGGCGTCTGGGACAACAACAACGGGGCCAACTACGCCCTGAAGACCGGGCGCACCACGGTGAAGGACCACCAGGTCGCCTCGGACGCGGCCGATCCGTGCGCCACCGCTGTCCCGGACACCACGGCCCCGACCGCTCCGACGAAGACGGTCGCCGCGGCGGACGGGGTGTCGGTCGTCCTCACCTGGGAACCCTCCACGGACGACCGGGGTGTGACGAAGTATCAGGTCACCCGCACCGGCGGGACGAAGGGCACGCTGGTGGCGGACACCGGCTCCACGGTGTTCTCCGACACCGGGCTGGAGGAGCGGACCGCGTACAGCTACACCGTCAAGGCGGTTGACGCGGCGGGCAACGTCTCGGCGGCCTCGGCTGCCGCGACCGCCACCACCGGCGACAAGCCCCCGGTCGCGGCCTCCGGGCAGCCGCTGGGCACCGACCCGCGCAAGGACCCCATCTACTTCGTCCTCACCGCCCGCTTCAACGACGGCGACACCACGAACGACCGGGGCGGCAGCCAGGACGTGAAGTCCGGCAACGCGGCCAACAACGACCCCATGTTCCGCGGCGACTTCAAGGGACTGGTCCAGAAGCTCGACTACATCAAGGGGCTGGGCTTCTCGGCCGTCTGGATCACCCCGGTGGTGCTCAACCGGTCGGACTACGACTACCACGGCTACCACGGCTACGACTTCTACAAGGTCGATCCGCGCCTGGAGTCCGCCGGGGCCTCGTACCAGGACCTCATCAACGCGGCGCACGCCAAGGGGATGAAGATCTACCAGGACGTCGTCTACAACCACTCCTCGCGGTGGGGCGCCAAGGGGCTGTTCACGCCGACGGTCTACGGCGTGCGGGACTCCCAGTGGAGCTGGTACTACGACGAGAAGAACGAGGGCTTCGAGTACGACGGGCTGACCGTCGAGACGAAGTCCGGCAAGTCCTACTACAACGGCGACCTGTGGTCGACCGCCGAACCCGCGGGAAACACCTGCCTCAACTGGGGCAAGCCCACCGGGAGTACGTCCGCCGAGGGCTATAAGATCTACAACTGCCAGTGGCCCAACGCCACTTCGGGGATGTTCCCGAAGGTGTACTACCACAACTGCTGGATCGGCAACTGGGAGGGCGAGGACTCCCGCAGCTGCTGGCTGCACGAGGACCTCGCGGACTTCAACACCGAGAGCGCCCCGGTGCAGAACTACCTGATCGGCGCCTACGACAAGTACATCGACATGGGAGTCGACGGCTTCCGGATCGACACCGCCGTGCACATCCCGCGCACCACCTGGAACCGCCGCTTCCTGCCGGCGATCCAGGAGCGCGTCACCTCGCGGTTCGGCGCCGAGGCGGCGAAGAACTTCTTCGTCTTCGGCGAGGTCGGCGCCTTCGTCAACGACAAGTGGAACCGCGGCTCGGTCAACCACTCCGCGCAGTTCTACACCTGGAAGGAGCGCAAGGAGTACAGCGCGGACGACGCCGCCGCCTCGCTGGAGATGTACAACTACGAGGAGCAGCTGGGCACCGGACAGCAGCCGGTCTCCGACAACGCCTTCCTGAAGGGGAACGCCTACCACACCCCGGACCACAGCCAGTTCTCCGGGATGAACGTCATCGACATGCGGATGCACATGAACTTCGGTGACGCCAACAACGCCTACAGCAACGGCAAGGACTCCGACGACAGCTACAACGACGCCACCTACAACGTCGTCTACGTCGACAGCCACGACTACGGGCCCAACAAGAGCAGCGAGCGGTACGCGGGCGGCACCGACGCCTGGGCCGAGAACATGGCCCTGATGTGGACGTTCCGCGGCATCCCCACGCTGTACTACGGCTCCGAGGTCGAGTTCCAGGCGGGGAAGAAGATCGACTGCGGGCCCACCTGCCCGCTGGCGACCACCGGGCGGGCGTATTTCGGCGACCGCATCGCCGGTGACGTGACGGCCTCGGACTTCAGCAAGGTCTCCTCGGCGAGCGGCGCGGTGGCGGACACCCTCGCGCAGCCGCTGGTCAAGCACGTGCAGCGGCTCAACCAGATCCGGCGGGCCGTCCCGGCGCTCCAGATGGGCCAGTACTCCACCGAGGGCATCAGCGGCTCGATGGCGTACAAGCGCCGGTACACCGACGCGGCGAGCGGGGTCGACTCCTTCGCCCTGGTGACCGTCACCGGGGGCGCCTCGTACACCGGAATCCCCAACGGCACCTACAAGGACGCCGTGACCGGGGACGTCCGGACGGTGTCCGACGGCACGCTCACGGTGGCCGCGCCCGGCAAGGGCAACCTCCGGGTGTACGTGCTCGACCTGGGCGGCAGGAACGCGGCTCCCGGACAGGTCGGCACCGCCGGTCCGTACCTGAAGTAGTCGCGCCGGTGAGCGCCGGTGCGGGCCCTTCCGCGGGGACCGCACCGGCGCTCTCGCGTGTGCGCGGCCGGCCGGGCACCACCGGGTGGTTACCTGCCGGTGCCCAGGTGCGGGAAGCGCCACTCCGTGCGGGTGCGGAGCGTCTGACCGGGGCGCAGGACCGTGGTGGGGTAGCCGGCGTGGTTGGGCGAGTCCGGCAGGTGCTGGGTCTCCAGGCAGACCGCTCCGTGGCGGTCCTGCACGCGGCCCTCGCCGTCGGTGAACGTGCCGTCCAGCAGGTTGCCCGTGTAGATCTGGATGCCGGGTTCCGTGGTCCACACCTCCATCACGCGGGAGGCGTCGGGCGCGGTCAGCCGGGCGGCGCGGCGCAGTCCGTCGGCGCCGGGGGCCTCGTCGCGCAGGACCCAGCAGTGGTCGAATCCACCGGCGGAGGCGAGCTGCTCGTGCGGGAGGGCGAGGCGCTCGCGCAGCACCTGGGGGGCGGTGAGGTCGAACGGGGTGCCGCGCACCTCGACCGGGTCTCCCTCGGGAATGCCCTCGGGGTCCACGGGGAGGTAGTGGTCGGCGTCGACCTCCAGGGTGTGCCCGAGGATGTCGTCGTCGCCCAGGTTGAAGTAGGCGTGCTGGGTCAGGTTGACGACGGTCGCCCGGTCGGTGGTGGCGGTGCAGTCGAGCGAGAAGGTGCCCGAGGAGTCGACGGCGTAGGTGGCGCGGACGTCGAGGTTGCCGGGGAAGCCCATGTCGCCGTCGGGGCTGTGCAGGCGCAGGTCGACGAAGGCGGCGTCGCCGTCCTCCCGGCCGGACGCCTCCCAGATTCTGGTGTGGAAGCCTTCGGGTCCGCCGTGCAGGGCGTGGCCGCGGTCGTTGACGGGGATCTCGTGGGTGGTGCCGTCGAGGGCGAAGGTGCCGTGCGCGATGCGGTTGGCGTAACGGCCCACGAGCGCCCCGAAGTAGGGGTGGTCCTTCGCGTATTCGTCCATCGTCGACAGCGATCTGACGATCTGTCGGTTCCGGCCGTGGGTGTCCGGCACGGTGAGACGGTGCAGGACGCCCCCGTAGGTGAGGACTTCGGCCCGCACTCCGGTGCCGGAATCCAGCGTCCAGAGGTCTGCTTCGGCGTTCCCGGGAGCGGAGCCGAAGGGGGTGCGGTGCGCGGTGGGGCGGGGCATCGGCGTTCCTTGGTGGAAAGCGGCCGGCCGGTGCGGGTGGTGCAGCGGTCGGCCGGAGGGACGGCGGCCGACGGCCGTCGTGGACGGGTGGGGTGGCCGCGCGGCGGCCCGGCTCGGGCCGGCGGGGCGGCCCGCGCCGCCGGGGCTCGGTGCCCCGGCGCGCGCCGGTCGGGCGGCCCGGACGGCCGGGTCAGGCGGCCGGGCCGGGCGCCCGCGGGACCGTCGACTCGCGGACGACGAGCCGGTAGCCGGGGCGTGGGCGCCGCGGTTCGGTCACCGGAGCGCCCGCGAGCCGTTCGACGAGGCTGTCGACGGCGAGGCGGGCGATGGCCTCCTTGTCGGGGGCGATGGTGGTGAGCGTGGTGGTGCCGTAGCTGCTTTCCTCGATGTCGTCGAAGCCGACGAAGGCGATGTCGTCCGGGACGGACAGCCCGCGCGCGGTGACGGTGCGCATGGCCCCGATCGCGATCAGGTCGTTGTAGGCGAAGACCGCGTCGGGCCGCTCGCCCCGGTCGAGGAGCGACGCCATCGCGATGGCCCCGTCCTCACGCCCGAATCCGTCCGTGACCACGACCAGCGCCTCGTCCGGTTCGATGCCGGCAGCCGTCAGCTCCTCGCGCCAGCCGCGCAACCGGAGGTGCGCGGGCTGGCGTTCACGGCCGGTGCGGGATCCGAGGAAGGCGATCCGCCTGCGTCCATGGTCGAGGAGATGGCGTACCGCGGTACGGGCGGCGGCGACGTTGTCGATCGCGATGTGGTCGTAGGGCGCTTCGTACTCCCGCTCCCCCAGCAGGACCAGGGGGGCGGTCTCCTCGCGTGCCATCAGGTCCTCGGTCTCCAGATGGATCGGGCTCATGATGAGCCCGTCGATCACGTGTGACCGGAACCCCTGGCTGACCAGCAGCTCCTTCTCGCGGAGCCCTGCCGTGTGGTCGACCAGCACGGTGTAGTCGTGCCGGGCTGCGGCGTCGACGACGGCTCCGGCGAGTTCGGCGAAGTACGGGTTGCCGAACTCGGGGACCGCCAGCGCGATGATGCCCGTACGGCCCTTGCGCAGGTGGCGGGCGGTGAGGTTCGGCCGGTAGCCGAGCTCGTCGATCGCCTGCTGCACCTTGGCCCGCATCTTCGGGGTGACGTGCTGGTAGTTGTTGACCACGTTGGACACGGTCTTGATCGACACGCCCGCCCGCTGCGCGACGTCCTTGAGGCTGACGCCCACGGCACTCCTTCACTCGGTTCGGCTATGAAAGACGGCTCCGCTCACGTGGTTCTGCGGTTGCGCGCCAGATAGCGCTGCGCCACCACGACAACGATAAGGAAGCCGCCGCTGACCACCGACTGGTAGGAGGAGTTGAGGGTACCGATCTGGTTGATCAGATTCTGGATGACGGCGAGCAGCAGCACGCCCCAGAGGGTTCCGCTGACCGATCCGGCGCCGCCTACCAGCAGCGTTCCGCCGATGACGACGGCGGAGATCGCGTCGAGCTCCATGCCCACGCCGACGATGGTGACGCCGGAGGTGAGCCGGGCCGCGTTCAGCGCACCGGCGAGGCCGGCGAGCAGACCGCTCAGCGTGTAGACGAGGATCTTCGTCCGGGCGACGGGCAGGCCCATCAGGGTCGCGGCATCGCTGCTGCCGCCCACGGCGAAGATCGACTGTCCGAACGAGGTGCGCTGGAGGACGAGTCCGCCGATCCCGAAGAGGACGAGGGCGATGAGGAGCGGGTACCCGAAGCCCCAGACGTCGCCCTGTCCCAGGTCGGCGAAGGCCGAGTCCTTGGGGACGAGGTAGGTGGTGCCGCCCTCGTCGGTGAGGGAGAGCAGCAGACCACGGGCGCCGAGGAGAGTGGCGAGGGTGACGATGAAGGGGGCCATCCCGGCTCGGGCGATGAGGAACCCGTTGAGCAGGCCGATCGCGGAACAGACCACGAGCGGTACGAGCAGCGCGGGCAGGAAGCCGTACTGCGAGGCCCAGGCGGCGAGGACGCCGCCGAGGGCGAAGACGGAGCCGACCGACAGGTCGATGCCGCCGGTGATGATGACCATGGTCATGCCGAGCGCGACCACGGCGAGGAAGGACGCCTGCACGGTGACACCGCGGGCGTTGTCCAGGCTGTGGAACGTCGGGTAGATGGCGGAGGCGACGACGATCACCGCGATCAGCACGGCGAGGACGCCCTGGCGCTGGAGGATGTCGAGGACGCGCTGTCCCGCGGTGGGGCCGGCGGAAGCGGCACCCTCCTGGGGGCGGGGCTCGGGCGCCTTGGCCGGAGCGGGAGTCGCTTGCGGGGCCGTGGTCCGGGCCACCGGGGCGGAGGAGGTTTCGTTCATCGGGACCGGCGCTCCCGGGCGACGTAGACGGCGGCGATGATGATGGCTGCCTGGGCGATCTGGGCGGTGGAGTCGGGCAGGTCGTGCTTGACGAGGGTGGCGCGCAGGAGCTGCATCAGCAGGGCTCCGGCGACGGTGCCGAGCACGCGGACGGAACCGCCGGTGAGCGGGGTTCCGCCGACCACGACGGCGGTGATGGCGGAGAGCTCCATCAGGGTGCCGAGCGAGGACGGGTCACTGGCGGTGAGCCGGGCCGTGGCGAGGATGCCGGCCAGCGCGGCCAGCACGCCGCAGAGCACGTAGACGCCGATGAGGACGCGCTTGACGGGAAGCCCGGCGAGTTTGGCGGCGGCGCGGTTGCCGCCGACGGCGACGACCTGGCGGCCGAAGGTGGTGCGCCCGATCAGGAAGGCCACGGCGACGGCGAGGACGCCGGCGATGAGCACGACCAGCGGAATGCCGAGGAAGGAGTCGGTGCCGAGCGCGAGCAGGTCGGGGTTTTCGATCTGCTTGAGCTGGCCGTCCGCCATCACGAGGGCGAGGCCCCGGCCGCCCACGAAGAGCGCGAGGGTGGCGACGATGGGCTGGAGTCCGACGAGGGAGACGAGCGATCCGTTGACGGCCCCGACGACCGCTCCGGCGAGCAGGGCGATGCCGAGCGCCGGTACGAGGCCGTACCCGAGGTAGAGCGGGAGGAGCGCCGCGGCCAGCGCCATGGTGGAGCCGACGGAGAGGTCGACGCCCTCGGTGCCGATGACCAGGGCCATGCCCAGCGCGACGATGACGATCGGGGCGACCTGGACGAGCTGCGTGCGCAGGTTGTCGGTCGTCAGGAAGTGGTCGGTGAAGAGTGCGTTGAAGAGCAGCAGCACGGCGACGGCCGCGTAGACGCCGTACTCCTGCCACCACGCGGGGGTGCGCAGCCGGGCCAGCGGGTTCGCTGCGGGCGGGGCCAGGGTGGCCTGGGTCATCGGGGTTCCTCCTGTGCGACCGGGGTCTTCTCCGGCGTGGCCGGCGCGTTCGTGGGCGACGCGTCCGGGGCGTGGTCGGCGAGCACTTCGAGCAGCCGGCTCTCGGCGACCTCGTCGCCGGCGAGCTCGCCCGCCACGGCTCCGCCGCGCAGGACGACGATGCGGTCGGCGCCCTCGATGAGCTCCTCGATGTCGGAGGAGATGAGCAGCACGGCCAGGCCCTCGCCCGCGAGTTCGTCGATGAGGCTCTGGACCTCGGCCTTGGCGCCGACGTCGATGCCGCGGGTGGGCTCGTCGAGCAGCAGGACCTTGGGCTCCAGGCAGAGCCAGCGGGCGATCAGCACCTTCTGCTGGTTGCCGCCGGAGAGTTCGCCGACCTTCTGCTCGGGGCTGGAGCACTTGATGCGCAGGCGCTTCATGAAGATCTCGACGACGCGGTCCTGCTTGGCGCGGGAGACGACTCCGGCCCGGGAGAGGCGGGGCATCGCGGCGAGCACGATGTTCTCGCGCACCGACAGACCGGGGATGATGCCCTCGGCCTTGCGGTCCTCGGGGAGGAGGCTGATCCCGGCCCTGATGGCGGCGGCCGGGGTCAGCCGGCCGAGGGTCTTGCCGTCGACGCTGATGTTCCCCGCGTCGACGGGCAGCGCACCGGAGAGGGCCTTCGCCGTCTCGCTGCGGCCGGAGCCGAGGAGGCCGCCGAGTCCGAGCACCTCTCCGCCGTACAACTCCAGGGAGATGTCGTCGAGATGGTGGCGGCTGGAGACCCCGGACGCGGTCAGGACCGGCGTGCGGGTGGTGTCGTGACCGCCCTCGGTGAAGTTGGTGAGGCCCGACCGCTTGACCTCGGCCATGTCACGGCCGAGCATCATCGACACGAGCTGCATCCGGTTGAGTTCGGCGAGGTCGCCCGTGTGGATGTGGCGGCCGTCGCGCAGCACGGTGACCCGGTCGCAGATCCGGTAGAGCTCGTCCATGCGGTGGCTGACGTAGAGGACGGCGATGCCGCGCTCACGGAGGTTGGCGATGACGCGGAAGAGCGTCTCGACCTCGCGGGGCTCCAGCGAGGACGTGGGCTCGTCCATGATGACGACCTGGGCGTTGACCGAGACGGCACGCGCGAGCGCGACCATCTGCTGGGTGCCGATGCCGAGGGTGTTCAGCGGACGCTTGGGGTCGACGCGGACGCCGAAGCCGTCGAGCAGTTCGGCCGTCTCGCGGTGCATCCGGGCGAAGTCGATCAGCCCGAAGCGGTTCTTGGGCTCGCGCCCGAGGAAGATGTTCCGCGCCACGCTCATCAGCGGGACGAGGTTGACCTCCTGGTAGATGGTGGAGATGCCGGCCTGCTGGGCCTCGAAGGGCCGGGCGAAGCGGACGGCTCCGTCGTTCATGCGGAGTTCACCGCCGTCGGGCCGGTAGACCCCTGTGAGCACCTTGATGAGGGTGGACTTGCCGGCACCGTTCTCACCGACCAGGGCGTGGGTCTCCCCCGCCCGCAGGGAGAACGACACGTCGTCCAGGGCGACGACGCCGGGGAACCGCTTGCTGACGCCACGGGCTTCGAGGACCGTGCCGGCGTCCTGGGCGGGGCCCGGAGCGGATGCGACGGGCTCGGGCGGCTGGGTTACTGCTTCGGGTGGTGCCATGAATCCTGGCCTTCCAAGTTCCAAGGTGCCGAAAGGGCGGGGGCGGGGGGGGAGAATCCCCCTTACCGGTGAATGACGGAGGGAAATCCCTGCCGCCGTGGCACGGTTCGCGCCACGGCGGTCACGGGAGAGCCCCGGGGCGTGTCGTCACGGCAGTTCGACGACACGCCCCGGCCGTCCGGCGGGACGACGGGTCAGTACGCGCCGCCGACCGAGGCCTTGGCGTTGCTCTCGTCGTACGCGCGGTCCGAGATGATGACGTTCTCGGGGATCTCCTCGCCGCCGTAGAACTTCTGGGCGGTCTGGAACGCCAGCGGGCCGAAGCGCGGGTTGGACTCGATCACGGCGTTGTACTCGCCGTTGACGACCGCCTGGACGGCGTTGCGGGTGCCGTCGACCGACACGATCTTGACGTCCTTGCCCGGCTTCTTGCCCGCGGCCTTGAGCGCGGTGACGGCGCCGAGGCCCATCTCGTCGTTCTCGGCGTAGACGGCGGTGATCTCGGGCTTCGACTGGATCAGCTGCTCCATGACCTGCTGGCCCTTGTCACGGGCGAACTCGCCGGTCTGCTGGGCCACGATCTCCAGTCCCGGGGCCTTCGCCGCGAGCTGGTCCACGAAGCCCTTGGTGCGGTCGGTGGTGACGCCGTTGCCGGAGGTGCCGAGGAGGATGGCGACCTTGCCCTTGCCACCGGTCGTCTTGATCATCGCGTCGGCGGCGCGCTTGCCCTGCTCCACGAAGTCCGAGCCGAGGAAGGCCACGTAGTCCTTGCAGGCGCCGGCGTTGAGCTTGCGGTCGATGGTGAGGACCGGGACCTTCTTGGCCGCGGCGGCCTTCAGCGCGGGCTCCAGGCCGTCCGAGTTGAGCGGGGCGACGATGAGGAACTGCGCGCCCTGGGACAGCATGTCCTGGATGTCGCTGATCTGCTTCGACAGCTGCGACTGGGCGTTGGTGGTGAGGAGCTTCTTCACGCCGACCTTGGCCGCCTCGTCCTTGATGGACTGGGTCTCGGCGATACGGAACGGGTTGGCCTCCTTCTCCGACTGGGAGAAGCCGACGATCGCGTTCTTGAGATCGAGCTTGGGCGCCCCGTAGGTCTGGAGGGAGCAGCCGGAGCCGGAGGTGCTGTCGGGGGCCGTGGTGGCCGCCTGGGCGGCCTGGCCGGTGTCGGAGGACGAAGCGGTGTCGTTGGTCTCCGACTTCGAGCAGCCGGCCGCGGTGAGCATGGCGGTGGCGGCGAGCACGCAGGCCGCGGCGAGGGTACGGGATCGGCGCTGGATCATCATGCGCGGGACGCTCCTTGGGCGGGATGACGGCACGCGGAACCACGTGCGGTCGGGCTGTTTCTGATGAAGCATCAGCTCGAATCGGCTGATGCCGGTTGCCTGTCCTCGATGTCGTCCGTGGGTACGGACGGGGATCGGGAGGGGCGGCGCGGCCTGTCGGCGGCTCGGTTTACAACGTTATATAGGCGGCTTCGGCGCGACGGCAAGAGCACAACGGATGCGTTTCCAAAATGTGTCGTGGGGCGCGGGACGGGGCCTTTGCCCGGCTCGCGCGCCCGCGCGCCGCCGCCGCGCGCAGGCGCGCGGAAGCACCGCTGCGGCCCGCCGAGGGGCCAACACCGGTGGAAAAACGATAGGTTCAAGAGGGCGGGAACGGCCGCACGGGAACGGTCCGTCCCGCCGGAGGGCGGACGGCCGTACGGAAACGGTCCGTCCCGCCGGATCAGGCCTTCGGAGCGTGAGCGGCGTACAGCGCGCTCACGTCGGCGGCGCCGAGCGCCTTGTCGAAGACCTGGACCTGGTCGACGGAACCGTTCCAGAAGTCGGTCGGGTTGCCGTTCCACTTGGCGCGGCCCACGGAGAGCGGACCGGTGCTCACGTCACCGGCACCGCCGGCCGGGGCGGACGCGGCGAGCTTGCCGTCGAGGTAGATCGAGATGGTGTCGCCCTGGCGCACACCCACCAGGTGGTACCACTTGCCCAGTTCGGGGGTGGTCACCGCACGGGCCCGGTTGCTGCCCGGCAGGGAGAAGGCGAACGCGCCCTGTCCGTACTGGAGGTAGAACGGGTTCTCGGTGCGGCGGCCGTCCTGGCTGACGGCCGAGGCGTAGTTGCTGGGCAGCTGGTCCAGCGAGACCCACGCGGAGACCGAGTAGTCCTTCGTGGTGTCCACGACCGGACCGGCCGTCTGCGCGTACTGGGCGTCGCCCGAGAACTTCAGCGCGGAGCCGGAGACGCCCTGCGTCCACGAAGCGCCACCGGTCAGGGTGAGCGAGGCGTGGTTCGGACCGCTGTCGGCGGCCTTGGTGCCCTTGTTCTCGTCGAGGTTCCAGGCGGCTCCGCCCTTGACCTCGTCGCGCTGACCGGCCGCGGCACCGGCGGCGATGACCTTCTTGTTGATCGCGCGCACCGCGGCGATGTCGACCTTGGGCTCACGACGGTCGTACGTCCACAGGCCGTTCAGCTCGTGCTCCAGGTCGGTGACCTGGGTGTAGACGGAGCCGGACAGCTCGGCACCGGCCGCTTCGAGGTAGTACTTCTCGGTGTTCTCGACGTACTTGGCGGTGAGCGCGGCCTTGTCGTTGACCCCGCTGTAGATCACGGTCGGGGCGCCCGGCCACATGTGTCCGGGGGTCCGCAGCGTGAAGCCACCGTGCTCGCCGTCCATCGCGGCCCGGGTGGCGTCCGGGAAGGCGGGGTCGGTGTTGCCGTAGTCGTGGTGGTCGATGATGTCGCCGGCGCCCGAGTCACCCTTCGAGTTGCAGCAGTTCACGCCACTGTGGGCGTTCACGACGCGCGAGGGGTCGGCGGCCTTGACGGCCTCGGTGAGCTTGCCGGTCGCGGTGCGGTCCCACTCGCCCCAGCCCTCGTTGAAGACGATCCAGCCGCCGATGGACGGGTAGTTGTGCAGCTGGGTCATCTCCTCCTGGGCCTGGGAGATGAAGGCCTGCTGGCCGGCCTCGTTGTTGATGCCGCCGGACACGAAGTCCTGCCACACGAGGAGTCCGAGCTGGTCCGCGTGGTAGTACCAGCGGGGCGACTCGACCTTGATGTGCTTGCGCACGGCGTTGAAGCCGAGGTCCTTCTGCGCCTTCAGGTCGAAGACGAGGGCGTCGTCACTGGGCTGGGTGTAGAGACCGTCGGGGTAGAAGCCCTGGTCCAGCTGGGCGAGCGAGAAGAACGGCTTCCCGTTGAGGGTGAGCTTCTGGTAGCCGCCCACCTTCTCGACCTTGAGCGAGCGCATACCGAAGTAGCTGCCCACCTTGTCGGTGGCGTGGCCGTCGGTCAGCGTGACGTCGAGGTCGTAGAGGTACGGGTCGTCGGGCGACCAGAGGTGCTCCTTGGCCACCGGCAGGCTGAGTTCGCGGTTGGCGGGACCGGAGACGGTACCGACGACCTTGCCCTTCTTGTCCCGGGCGACGGCCGTGATCCGGGCGTTGGCGGAAGCGTCGTCGGAGTTGACGGTGACGGCGAGCCGGCCCTTGTCGATGTCCGGGGTGGTGGTCAGCGAGTCGATGGAGGCGGTGGAGACCGGCTCCATCCAGACGGTCTGCCAGATACCGGAGGTCGCGGTGTACTCGATGCCGCCGGGGTTCGAGGACTGCTTGCCCTTGGGCTGGTTGGCCCCGGTGGTGTCGGTGACGGCGACCACGATCTCCTGCTGACCGGTGCCCTTGAGGGCGTCGGTGATGTCAGCGTCGAAAGCGGTGTAGCCGCCGGTGTGCTCGGCGACCTTCTTGCCGTTGACGAAGACGGTCGCGTTGTAGTCGACCGCGCCGAAGTTGAGCTTGAGCCGCTTGTCCTTGCCGGACTTGCCCACCTTCCAGTTCTTGGGCACCGTCACGAGCTTGCGGTAGAACATGTGGTCCTCGTGGCGCTCCAGTCCGGAGAGCTGGGACTCCACCGCGAACGGCACGGTGATCTTCTCGGCGAGCTTCTTGCCGAAGACGGGCTGCTCGCCCGCGGCGGCACCGGCGAACTCCCAGGTGCCGTTGAGGTTCTGCCACTGGGAGCGGACCTGCTGCGGCCGGGGGTACTCGGGCAGCGGGTTGTTGCGGTCGAGCTTGTCGCCCCAGACCGTGGTGAGGCGCTTGGTCGACAGGTTCTTGGCGTTGCGGCTGATGTCGGGGACGGTCTCGCCGCCCACCGTGAGCCCGCCCTCGGTGCCGTAGGTCACCTTGACCTGCTGGCCCTTCTGGATGGCCTCGGACAGTGTCACGATGAGCGAGTTGCCCTTGCCCGACGTCTTGACGACGGACTTGATCGGCATCGGCGTGGTGTCCGCCTCGATGACGAGGTGGTCCTTCACGGCGGCGAGGTTGCCGACCTTGTCGTCGAACGTGGCCTGGAGGCGCTTGCCGTCCTCGGCGACGGTCAGGGCGACCGGGTAGACCTCGTAGTCCGCGGGCGGGGTGAACGCCGACTCGGGGATGATCTGCTTGGCGAGCGCCGGGCTCGACCAGCGCAGGAACATGTTGGCGCCGCCGACGTCCTGGAACATCTCCAGCTTGAAGTCGTGCTTCACGCCCGCTTCCAGGTGGACCGGCTGGCTCGTCTGCTCGACGTCCCAGTCCCCCACCCAGTGGTCGATGACCGCAACGCCGTCGATCAGCAGCCGGAAGCCGTTGTCGCCGCTCGCGGAGAAGGTGTAGTCACCGGTCGCCGGGGCCTCGATCTGGCCAGTCCAGCGCGCGGTGGTGTTCTCGGTCTGCCCCGTGGCCGACTGGAAAGCGCCCGTGAGGTCCCCGAAGTTGACCTGTGGGTCCAGGGCGGTGGCGCCGAGCTTGGCGAAGTCCCGCGCCCCGGGGGCGGACATCGCGTAGTACTCGCCCTTGAGCCCGTGGACCAGAGTGGCCGGGTTCTCGGATACGAACGCCGGTGCCGTGGCCTCGGACGCCGAGTGGCCGGCGGGAGCCGCGGCAGCCGCCGGGACCATGGTGATGCCGAGGGGCATCGCCAGGGCCGCCGTACAAGCAAGCGTCGTCAAAGCCGCACGTCGGCGCGGTAGTTGTCGTCTCATGGCATTGTCCTCACGAAGGAGCTGAGTGCCTCGGACGAGCGAGGCACCGCACATGGTCGATCATTGAGCCACAGCCCCCAGCCCTGTCACAACGGTCGTGCACAGAAAATTTTCAACGATAGAAATTTGTGACCTGAGCGCGTACCGTTCACACGACGGAAACGCGTGCAACAGACCTGCGGCGCGCGGGGCGTTGAACAGGGCGGGCCACCGAGGGGATTCGTCCTCCACCTCGCCGCCACCACGGAACCCTTTGCCTCTCCCTCACGGACGCGGTCCACAAGGGACTTTTGAGCCAATCCCCAAGCCCAATCCCCAATCTTCAGGAGCTGACCGGCGATCCGGACCGACGCACGACGATCCGGACCGACGCACGACGATCCGATCCGACCGGACGCGGCCCAAAGGCGGCCCGGCGTACGGCGGATGAAGGGCTGAGGGGAATCGGACCGAGAACCGGAGCCGGGCCCCCTCACTCCCGCGGTCGCCCGGCGGAACGAGGCTCCTCCCCAGCCGGGCACTGTCGACGAGCTGCGGGACGCGGTGGGCGCGTCCGGCCGCCCCTGCCGCTCCCGCCGTCGTGGGAACTCCATGCGTCGGCCGACTGGACGCGGACGGCTCGGGCGCGGACCACGAAGGGCCGGGAGAGGACGGTGATGGCGATGGAGGCGGCGGCCACACAGGCGACGGCCGTACCCGCGGTGAAGTGCTGGGCGATGCCGCCGGCGATCGCGGCCCCGATCCCCTGCCACGTCATCCGGCCGGCGGACTCGACTCCCTGGACCTGGCCACGGACCGGATCAGGGGTCAGCTCCAGGAGCTGCTCCTGGAGCGGCAGGGTGGCAGCGAAGCCGGCGCCGGCGATGAACACCGCGACGGTCGCCACCGGCACGGGCGGGTGGAAGGCGAACAGCAGGTAGGGGGCGGCGAGCAGCAGGCGGAGGGCGAATGCGTAACGGCGTCGCTGTTCCGCGGTGAACAGCCGTCCGACCGCGAGGTCACCGAGGAGCATGCCTGCCGATCCGGCGGCGAGGAAGAAGCCGGCGCGATGGGGGGCGTAGGAGATGAACAGGGCCTCGCAGCCGACGATCAGGCCATTGGGGACCCACAGGTTCAGCAGCAGCGCGCGTTGGCCGGAGCGGGAGAAGAGCTCGATGTTCGTCGTCCAGGTCTGGCGCAGTCCAGGGCGACGGGTCAGACGGATCGAGCGCTCCCGGACCGTCACCGCCACGATGACCGATCCACCGCCGGTCAGGGCTGCCGCGACAGCGAAGACCTCCTGTGGGCTCAGGTACCGCAGCAGTACGGCGCCGATGGCGTAGCCGAGAATGGCCATGCCTCCCGAGGTGATGTTCATCAGCGAACGTGCCAGTGCATAGGCGGAGGCCGGCACCACCTCGGCGAGCAGCCCCATCCGCGCGCCCGTTCCCAGGGACCGGAAGAAGCCCAGTACGAGGAGCAGGCCGAACCGGGCGGCGAGCGGCAGCCCTGGAACCGCCTGTGCGGCACCACCCGCGAGCGAGACGCACTCGAGCGCGACGAGTGTCCGGCGAGGTCGGTTTCCGTCCGCGACCGACATCAGCGTCAGTGCACCGAGCACCGTGGCGAAGGTGGCGCCGTACATGCTCACAGCGGTCAGGAACGGGGACTTGGTCTGCTGGTCGACCAGCGTGCCGAGCGCGAAGCCCGACAGGGTGGTCGCGGCGACCGCCAGGGTGAGGCTGGCGTACAGACCCATGAATTCACGGTTGCGGAGCAGGTCACGGTAGGTGCTGGGCGGTTTGCCGGAGGCAGTCGTGTCAGAAGGCATGAAAAAAGCCTTCGCGCGCACCCAACCTGGGGCACCGAAGGCCGACTCGGAGATTATAGCAAGCGTCCCGCTCCTGCCGTAGCCCCACCCCTGCCCCACCCCCGCCCCACCCCCGCCCCAGTCCGGCGCGAGCATGCCGTCGCCCGCCAACTCGGCGCGAGCGCCCGCAAGCAGCTTTCGAAACTTTCGGCCGCAGCGACTTCATACCGACGCACCCCCGTCCACTTCTCCACACGCCCCAGAAGGGCTGCGGCCGACACACACCCACGACCTGCTGGTATGTCCGACACCCATCGAAGGAACCGCTTCGAAGCTTTCGCCGTCGCGACCGAAACCATTGACAGCCCAGGGAGCCACGTCAACACTGATCGCCGACCCGGAACCCCTGACGCGTCGACCCGGCCTTCGCGCTCCAACTCCCAAGTGCAGAGCTGGACTTGACGAGTCCCACCACACTGCGGACAGCCGACCGACACGGTCCGACCGCAGTCGCCTTCCCCCACGGAGGAACCCATGCGAACTCCCTCGGTCTTCTCGCCGCGCTCCTTGGCCGCAGGCCTCGCCGCCCTCATGACGACGGTGACCACCGTCGCCGCTCTCACGACAGTGGCCTCGCCGTCGTACGCCGCCACGTGCAACGGGTACGTCGGGCTCACCTTCGACGACGGCCCCTCGAACGACCACACACCCGCCGTGCTCAACGCGCTCAAGCAGAACGGGCTGCGGGCGACCATGTTCAACGAAGGCCAGTTCGCGGCCTCCTACCCGGCCCAGGTGAAGGCGGAGGTCGACGCCGGTATGTGGGTCGGCAACCACAGCTACACGCACCCGCACCTGATCCAGCAGAGCCAGGCGCAGATGGACTCGGAGGTCTCCCGGACCCAGCAGGCCATCGCGGCGGCGGGCGGCGGGACTCCGAAACTTTTCCGTCCTCCGTACGGCGAGACCAACGCGACGCTGCAGGCCGTCGAGGCCAAGTACGGGCTGACGCAGGTGATCTGGGACGTCGACTCGCAGGACTGGAACGGCGCGAGCACCGACGCGATCGTCCAGGCCGCCGGGCAGCTCACCAACGGCCAGATCATCCTCATGCACGAGTGGCCCGCCGCCACCCTCGCGGCGATCCCGCGCATCGCCCAGGGGCTGGCGGCCCGCGGACTGTGCGCGGGGATGATCTCGCCGCAGACCGGGCGCGCCGTGGCCCCGGACGGAGGCTCCACCGGCGGCGGCTCCACCGGCGGCGGTTGCTCCGCGACCCTGTCGGCGGGCCAGCAGTGGAGCGACCGCTACAACCTCAACGTCTCGGTCACCGGGGCCGGCAACTGGACCGTCACCATGAACGTCCCCGCTCCCGAGAAGATCATCGCGACGTGGAACATCACCGCCGCGTACCCCAGCGCCCAGGTCCTGACCGCCAAGCCCAACGGCAGCGGCAACAACTGGGGAGTGACGATCCAGACCAACGGCGCCACGACCTGGCCGACGGTCTCCTGCAGCGCGGGCTGAGGCCCGAGGACCCCGGACGGCCGTCCGGACCGGTGGACCCGGCGAGGCGGGGCAACCGGACGGCCGCCCCGTACACGGGAACGACGGACACGGAGACCCGAACCGCCGCCCCGTACAAGGAATCGACGAAGGCGGGTACCCGAACTCCCGCACCGCACAGGGAAACGACGAAGGCGGGTACCGGACCGCCGTCCGGCACCCGCCTCGCCGGGTCCACCGGCCCGAAGGCCGGTGTGACCGTCGACTACCCCGGAATCAGCCGGAGAAGTTCGTCACCGTGGACGGAACGGTGTCCGTCCCGAACGCGGGGGCACCCGTGTCGTTGATGACGTGGTTGTAGCGCCCGGCCCCGCCGAGCGAGACCGTCAGGATGCTGTGGAACTTCACGCCGGACTTCACCGGCACCTGGAAGCCCCGGTCCGTCTCGATGCTCGTCAGAGTGAAGGCGCAGTAGCTCCCCACCCCCCAGGCCTCGTGCGTGTTGACGGCCGGGTCGACCTTGTACGCCGCGTACCCCTTGCTGCTGCCGTCCATCCACTCGGCCTGGCTCGGTACGTCGTACGCCTTCTCGTTCTGGAAGAAGATCGTCCGTCCCCGCTCGCCGAACCACTCGACGTCGTACTTCTTGAAGTGCTCGACGAAGAGCCCGGTGGCGAGTACGTCGTCGCCGTGGACGAGCAGCCCGTTGTCGGCGGCGTTGACGTTCCAGCCGACACCGGAGCCGTGGTCGGCCCGCCAGATCCAGGTGTGGTCGATGATCGTGTCGTCGCTGTAGATCTCGACGGCCGTCGTGGCCTTGCCCGCGAACTGGCCGCCCACCCGCACGAACACGTCCTGCATCGAGGTCGGGTTGTTCGCGTGGTCGGTGTGGGTGCCCTGCTTGCCGATCTCCAGCAGGGTGGGCGAGTTGGTGGTGCCCGCGTCGATCAGGAATCCGGCGAGCTTGACGCCGTCGACGTCGGCGACCTTCATCGCGGTGACGCCGTTGTCCGGGACGAGGGTGGCGAGGCCGAGGCCCAGGACCACCGTGTCGGCGCGGTTGACCTCGATGGTGCGGTCGAGGTGGTAGACGCCCGGGGTGAAGAGCAGGTTCAGGCCCTGGGCGAGCGCCTGGTTGATGGTGGCGGCGGAGACGCCCGGCTTGGCCACGTAGAACTGGTCGAGCCCGATCGAGGTGCCGGGGGTCGAGCCGTTGGCCCAGCTCACGCCCCGTGCGTTGACCCGCTTGGAGGGCACGAACACCTTGTACGCGGAGCCGTCCAGGTAGAGGTAGGGCTTCTCCCGGCTGACCGGCGTGGTGTCCAGGGTCGTGTACCTGGGCTCCGGGAAGGAGGTCGCCGGGGCGCCCTCGGTGCCCGAGAAGACCATGTTCCAGACCGAGTTGGTCCAGCCGCCGATGGAGCTGTCGCGGGTGTACCACTGCTGCTGCGAGTACGGGCCGACCGTGCCGTCGATCTTGGAGTCGGCGATGTACCCGCCACTCGCCCAACCGTAGCCGGACGGGGCGAGGTTGAGGCCGCCCTTGACGTGCATCCGGCGGAACGGCGCGGCCTGGGCGACCGCCCAGCGGTTGGTGCCGTCGTACGGGGCGATGGAGAGGTTCTCCGTGGAGCGCCAGAAGTTCTGCGTCGCGTTGCCGTTGAACCATCCGGCGTCGACGCTGACTCCCTTGACGGTCACGTCGTCGGGGTTCTGCCCGAGGCCGAGGACCGAGGTGTAGAAGCCGGTGTTGACGTTGACGTCGTAGCTGCCGGGCTTGAAGGCCAGCGCGTAGCGCCCCTCCCCGAACTGCGCCGACTCCTGCTGCTGGTAGATCGCGTCGATCTGCTGCTGGATGGTGGCGGCCGACATGGACGGGTCGAAGACCTTGACGTTGGGGCCGAGGTCACCGCCGCCCTGGACCGGCGTCGTGGAACCGTCCTGCACGTGGACCGCCGCCTCCCAGAGGGAGTAGCCGTACGCGGTGCCCCGGGCCGTACCCGCGATGCGGAGGTAACGGCCCGAACCCTGCACCTGGTACGAGGAGGAGCCGCCGGTGGCGCCGGTGACCTTCTTCAGGTCGGTGAAGGTCGTGCCGTCGGTGGACGCCTGGATGGCGAAGTCCTTGCCGTAGGCCGCCTCCCAGGAGAGGTCCACCTGGCAGATGTTCTTGACCGCGCCGAGGTCGACCTGGATCCACTGGGGGTCGGCCGCCAGGCTGGACCAGCGGGTGGCGCCGTTGCCGTCGAAGGCGGAGGAGGCCGGGGTGCCGGCGCCCTCCACGGAGGAGGCGGTGGCCGTACGGTTGAGCGCCGCGTTGGCCGTACCGCACGAGCCCGTGCCCGTACCCGGGTTCGTGGTGCCCGACGCGGAGCCGTAGACCTGGAACTCCCAGAGGGAGTAGCCGTAACTCGTCGCCCGCACGGTGCCTTGGACCCGCACGTAGCGGCCGGTGCCACTGACGTCGAGCGTGTCGACGCCACCGTCCCCGTTCGTCACCGTGGTCAGGTCCGTCCAGCTGGAACCGTCCCCGGAGACCTGGATGCGGTACCCCTTGGCGTAAGCGGCCTCCCAGTTCAGCACCACCTTGCTGATGGTGGACGAGGTGCCGAGGTCCACCTGGAGCCACTGGTCGTCCGACGCGGCGCTGGACCAGCGGGTGCCGGTGTTGCCGTCGACCGCCAGTGCGGCCGTCGTACCGCCGTTCTCCTCCGAGGACGCCGTCACCGTACGGCCCTGCGACAGCAGGACCGGCGTGTCGGCACCGAAGGCCGGAGCTCCCAGGACGGGGATGGCGAGGATGCCTGCCACCACTGCCGCCGCGGCTCGGCCGGGTCTGAATCTCATATGTCGCTGCTCCTTCTCGGAACGCACACCGCGGCCCGCCGACCGGCGGACCACCCTGTGGGAGAGCGCTCTCTCACCCAGCCGCACACCCCGCCCGTCAGAGTGCGTGAGGGTTCATCAGAACTGATGCAGAGAGGAGAACTCGGAGAGAGCGCTCTCCCGGCGCATACCGTAGGAGGAGGCCCCTGGACCGTCAATAGATGCAGCAGA
Organism: Streptomyces sp. NPDC060184; assembly: GCF_042728795.1. Classification (NCBI taxonomy): domain Bacteria; kingdom Bacillati; phylum Actinomycetota; class Actinomycetes; order Kitasatosporales; family Streptomycetaceae; genus Streptomyces; species Streptomyces sp. NPDC060184. The sequence continues at coordinate 71,985 of NZ_JBHWYX010000022.1, read as the reverse complement.
GATCAGCCCGCGGCTTCGGGCGGAGCGGGCCGCCGGGCCGCCTTGGACCTCGCGCGACCTGGTCAAACTCCATGCACGGGAGTGGAGTTGCCATGCCGTCGGTGTGCGGGAAGTGGAGGCGCCGCCGTGCGGGACACCGCCCCTGCGTTCACCCTCGCAAGGTTCTGGAGCCGCTCGCGGAACCCTCAGCCGGAGCCGGAAAGCTCCCGGCGGACCGGGCGGGGTCCGCCCCGGCGATGATCCGCCGGACACCGCCCGACCTCGATGGGTGATCGAGGTTCCGGACACCTTCGCCCGCGCCACCGTCGGACGCGAGAGCGCGCGCGGGAGGGCGTGGCTCGACGGACTTCCGCTGCTCGTCGAGGGCTTGCTCGACCGTGGGAGCTGCGTCCCGGACGGCCGGATCACGCACGGCGGCGCCGGAGTCGTCGTCCCGGTCCGGCGGCGGCCCGAGGGGCCGGCCGTGATCAAAGTGCCCCTCCGCACCCGGGCAACGTCCACGAGCCGGACGGCGTCTCGGCATGGGCCGGTCACGGAGCCGTACTGCCGCACGACCGGGGCATCCCCGTCCCCCCGGAGTCCGCCGGGAACGGAACGCGGGTGGCCCCGGCGACGTCACGTCACCGGGGCCATCCGCAGACCGGCAGTGGGCAAGGATTCCGTCCCGCCAAGAATTGCGGGCCGGATTCACCAGCGGTACCAGCGTCCCTTCCGGCCGCTGGAGGCCGGGCGTACGAAGAAGCCCAGCAGCCACACCACCAGTACGATCACGGCGATCCACCACAATGCCTTCAGCGCGAATCCGGCGCCGAAGAGAACGAGAGCGAGAAGCAGGACGAGAAGAAGTGGGACCATGATGAGCAACCTCCGACCATCCATGTGCCCGCACACGCGAAGGGCACACCCCGCTCACCCCGGAGGCTTCTCCCAGTCGGCGCTTCCCCGCGTCCGGGCCGCCGCGACCAGCGACAACACGCCTCCGCACGGCCGAGTGCCTTTCGCACCCACGCCCCGCACGCGCCACACCCGCTCCCCGGCCCCCGGCCTTCCGGAGAAGTTCACGCGCTCCGCACATTTCCGCACACTCTCCGCAATCGATCGACGGATGCCGTCCTTGAAATCTTTTCTCCGGGGTACGCGAGGGAGGGACAACCGAATTCTCGTGACGGGGTAATTCATATGCACCACCAGGTTCTGAGCAAAGATTCGACCTCCCGTGACTCGCGTGTCGAATTCGTCTGCAAGCCGCAACGCGCCGCCGAGGCCCGGGACGCGATCGCCGCCTTTCTCGAACGACTCGATCCACCGCCCCGGGCCGAAACGGTCCAGAACCTGCTCCTGCTCGTGTCGGAGTTGGTGACCAACGCGATCCGTCACGCCGGTGGCGTCTGTGCGCTCCGGTTCGCCGCCGATCGCGGGGCCCTGCAGATCCGGGTCTCCGATCGCAGCTCCGCCCACCCCCAGGACCGCACGCCCGACCTCACGGGCCGCGCCGGCGGCTTCGGCTGGCCCATGATCCGGCGCCTCGCCCACGACGTGCAGGTGCGGAGCCGGGAAGGCGGAGGGAAGGTCGTCGTGGCGACGGTCGGCCGCTGAGGCGCGCACGCGGACGAGTCCGGCGCGCCCGCACCGGAAGCCACCACCGCGCGAGCGGCGGAACGGGCAGGAGTCCCGGCTCGCGCCCGGCCACGCACGAGCACGCCCACCGGCGCCGTCGCGTGGCTCCGCGATCCGGCTGCACCACCGCCACCTCATCAGGACATCGTTTCTTACGGCGTGGGCGCTCATTGGTCTGTGCATGACGGATCTGGTTGAGCGGTTGGTGCCGGATGAGTTGTAGGTGTTGTTCCGGCGGGTGGTGCCGCCCACGGAGGTAAGGCGTCCGCAGGGCGGGGGCCGTGTTCGGGCCGGTGACCGTGAGGTTCTGGCGGCGGTCGTCTTCGTGGCCACGTCGGGCTGTACGTGGCGGCAGCTTCCGCCGGTGTTCGGCCCGGCCTGACAGACGGTCTACCGGCGGTTCGCCCGGTGGAGCACGGACCGGGTCCGGGCCCTTCTCCACCGCGTGGTCCTGGACGAACTCGGGGCGCGGGGTGAGCTGGGCCGGTCGCGGTGCGCGATCGACTCCGTCGGCGTCCGGGCGGCAAAAGAGGGCTTCTGACGGGACCGAATCCGACCGGCCGAGACAAGTCGGGATCGAAAATCCATCTGGTCACCGACCGGAACGGACTGCCGCTCTCACCGGGCATCTCCGGCGCCGACACGCACGGCAGCCAGGGACTGGAACCGCTCGTCCGTGGAATCCCGCCCATCCGTTCCCGTCGCGGCCCACGCCGCAGGCGGCCGGCGAAGCTGCGTGCGGACAAGGGCTACGACTACAACCACCTGCGGTCGTTGAACGAACCGTCTCCTGGCTGGCCGGTTGTCGACGGCTCCACCGCCGCCACGAACGCAAACCCGAGCACTTCCTCGGCCGGCACAGCCGCAACCCTCATCTGCCACCGACGACTCACCACATGGGAGACCTCCAAGTCGTGCACGGCGCTCCGATATATCGCCCAGCCCGTGCCCCATCCGTGCCCAGCCGCACGGGCAGGAACGGTCATGTACGGCTCCCGGAGACCACGGCTCTACGCCTCGCCCAACGGGAAGACGCAGGCCAGAGCCACTCCAACGCTCCGGGAACCGCTGATTCCCAAGCCCAGGGCGCGAGTTCGATTCTCGTCACCTGCTCCATGAAAAGGCCCCAAGCCAATGGCCGGGGGCTTCCTTGTTGTCTGGACCAGTTCAGGCACCTCGTGCCATATCCATGCCAGATTTGGGGATGTCCGTGCTGTCGCCGGAGTATCAGCGGATCGCGGCGGGCCGGCAGGCGCCAGGACAGCCGTGACGTGCAAAGCGGCCTCGTACGATCCGTTCCGGATCCGTGGCCTGGGGTGAACGGGCGGATGTGGCCATGTTGGAGCGGATCGGGGCTCCGACATCCGGGTAAGGAGCCTGCGGCACCGGTCCGTTGACGCCGAAGACCGGCGGTCGTACCGTCGCCGGGCAGAGATGTGACCGTTGTTCATGAACGAGGACATGGGGTGGAGTCGTGGGGCAGCGCAAGGTCGTGGTGTCGGGTGGCGGTACGGGGATCGGGCGGGCGGTGGCCGAGGTCTTCGCGGCGGACGGCGACCACGTCGTCCTCATCGGGCGGCGCGAGGAGCCCCTGGAGAAGGCCGCCGGAGAGCTCGACGCGGCGCATGGCGCGGGAACGGCCTCCTGGGTCGCCGCCGATCTGAGCGATCCCGACCAGGCCCGCCGAGCCGTGGAGTTCTGCACCGCGGGCGGCGCGCAGGTCGACGTCATCGTCGCCAACGCCGGCGGCAACGTCGCACCGGCCCACGACGGCACCCTCGAAGGCGTCGCGGACAGCTTCCGCCGCAACTTCGAGGCCAACGTGCTCACCGCCGTGCTGCTCACCGAAGGATTGCTGCCGCACCTCACCCGGCCCGGCGGCCGGATCATCCAGATGTCGTCCATCGCCTCGCTGCGCGGCCCCGGTTCGTACGGCGGCTCCAAGGCCACGGTCAACGCCTACACCGTCGACCTGGCGCAGAAGCTCGGCCCGCAGGGCATCACCGTGAACGCGGTCGCTCCAGGTTTTGTCGCCGACACCGAGTTCTTCGGCGACCGGGCCACGCCCGAGTTCGTCGCCGCCCGGGCCAAGCAGGCACTGACGGGCCAGGCGGGCCGCCCCTCGGACATCGCTGCCGCGGTGCACTATCTGGCGTCACCTGAAGCGGCGTACATGACGGCGCAGATCGTGCATGTGAACGGGGGCGCAGCACTGGGGAGGTGACTGTTCATCATCAGTTGGCAGCCGGCCCGCGCGCGGCCGGCCCGACTCCACCCTCCGTGCGCGGGCATGGGGGGCTCCCGGTCGGCCCGCGCGCAGAAGTCGTACGAATCAACATCACGCCCGTCCACCACCCTGGAGGCCAGGGGCCTGGTCGCCATGGATGCCCAGCTTGCGGTCTCCCCGTTCTCCACCGACCGGTGCCGGGACTGAACGAGGCGCTCGGCGCCTGCGCGGCACCCACCGACTTCGGCCGGCAGTTCGGCGGTGCGCTCCGGCAGGCGGGGAACTGTGCCGTGAATCGGGCCCATCCACATCTGCAAGCGCCGCCACGCCGGCCCATGGATCGACGTCACCGGTCGATGAGCTGCCGTCCTTGTCGTTCGGCTCGTTCTCCGTATCGCGCGTTGCCTTCGCACCACCCATCGGGCTCACGCATCCATGGAGAGAGCGATTCTGTTCGCGGGGCAGGACTACACCGCCCCGCTGGGTGGCACGGTCCGGTCATGAGGGTGATCAACGTGCAGGCCGCTGCTCTCACCAGCGCCCACGTCCGAATCGGAGCCGCCGGCCATGGCCCCCGGCGTACGGATGCCCGTCCGTGACACGGAATCATGCGGGCATGGTCACCATTCACCTGAAGTACGAGATCGACGCCGACAAGCTCGAGGATTTCGAGGAGTACGGTCGCCGCTGGGTCCGTCTCGTCAACCGGTTCGGCGGGACGCATCACGGCTACTTCCTGCCGAGTGAGGGCGACAGCGACATCGCCTACGCGCTGTTCTCCTTCCCCAGTCTGGCCGCGTACGAGCAGTACCGCTCGGACAGCATGTCCGACCCTGAGTGCCTGCAGGCGTTCGCACTGGCTCGTGAGACCCGCTGCATCAAGCGCTACGAGCGCCGGTTCCTCCGGCCGCTGGACGGCCTGTCCTGAGTCTTGGGTGGCGTGCGGCCGGTAGCTGACCTGTTCGTTCTCGTCGGCATCACGGACATCCGCTCCGGGGTGGCTGCCGGCCGTACGCCGGCTGACCGTACCTCTCCGAGCCGGTGGTACCGCCAGGGCCACCGGGACCGACTCGGACTCAACTCGGCTTGTTGCAAGAAAAATTGGCTATTACGCCGCTCGCGTCCGGACGAAGGAGGCGGCCACGCGTGGCTCGTGCGTGGCCGCCTCCCCGTGTGTTCCGGTTGCCCTACGGCGTGGTGATCGCCGGGCGGGGGGCCGTCGGCATCCCGTTGCCGATGGCGAAGCTCGGGTGCGGCGGCTGGTTGTAGGCGGTGTTCTGCCACGCGAGCGCGGTGCGGTACTGGGTGTCGTGGAGCAGCGTGGTGATCCGGGTCGTGGTCTCGTACGGCGTGGAGTAGATGCGCAGGGCGGTGTTGTTCGTCGTCGGCCAGACGACCTCCTCGCGCCAGTCGCCGAAGAGGTCTCCGGAGATGGCGGGGGTGGCCTTCGTCCCGTTGTTGGCGTGGACGGAGTCGCCGGTGAGCAGCCGGGTGTCGGACGAGGTGCCGTACTTGTCGATGTGGGTGGAGTCGAGCAGTTCGCGTGTGGTGTCGCCGTCCCACCAGGTCAGGAAGTTGGTGCTGGACGGCTTGCGGGTGGCGACCACGGCGCCGGAGGGGCTGCGTACGCCGTCGGCTGCCGAGGACCAGGATTCGGCGCCGGGGCTGCCGGACCAGATGTCGCCCGAGACGCCCCGCCCGTTGTCGCCGGAGGCCGGGGTCGACCACAGGATCTGTCCGGTGCGGGCGTCTGCCATCCAGGACGAGGGCTTGGAGGCGTCCTCGTCCACCTTGAACTCCTCCAGGCCTGCCCGGGAGGGATCGAGGTCGCCGACGTGCTGGGCGTCGCCGTGGCCGTTCTTGGTGGTCCACAGGGAGGCGCCGTTGTCGTCCACGGCCATGGAGCCGTACACGATCTCGTCCTTGCCGTCCGCGTCGACGTCGGCCACGGACAGCTGGTGGTTGCCCTGGCCGTCGTAGCCCCGTCCGGTGTTGGTGGAGCTGTTGGTGTCGAAGGTCCACCGCCGGGTGAAGGTGCCGCCGCGCCAGTCCCAGGCGGCGATGACGGTGCGCGTGTAGTAGCCGCGCGCCATGATCAGGGAGGGCCGGGAGCCGTCGAGGTAGGCGGTTCCGGCGAGGAAGCGGTCGACCCGGTTGCCGTACGAGTCGCCCCACGAGGAGACGGTGCCGCGCGCGGGGACGTAGTCGACCGAGCCCATGGCCGCGCCGGTGCGGCCGTTGAACATGGTCAGGTACTCGGGTCCGGTGAGGACGTAGCCCGAGGAGTTGCGGTAGTCGGCGGAGGCGCTGCCGATGGTGGCGCCCTTGCCGTCGACGGTGCCGTCCGAGGTCTTCATGGCGACCTCGGCCTCGCCGTCGCCGTCGTAGTCGTACACCTGGAACTGCGTGTAGTGCGCGCCCGAACGGATGTTGCGGCCGAGGTCGACGCGCCAGAGCCGGGTGCCGTCGAGCTTGATGCCGTCGACGATCGTGTTGCCGGTGTAGCCGGACTGCGAGTTGTCCTTGGCGTTGGTGGGCTGCCACTTGAGGACGAAGTCGAGGGCTCCGTCGCCGTCCAGGTCGCCCACGGACGCGTCGTTGGCCTCGTAGGTGTAGGCGACGCCGTCCGGGGTGGTGCCGCCGGCCGGCGGGCTGATGGGCACGTCCTTGTATCCCGCGCGGAACTGGATGGCGTGGACGGAGTCGGCCTGTTCGACGCCGCCGACCACGGCGCGGACGGTGTAGTCCGCGGTGGCGGGCGCGCCGGAGTGGAAGTAGTTGGTCGAGCCCGTGATGGGCGAGGCGTTGACCTTGGTGCCGGCCCGGTAGACGTTGAACGCGACGGCGTCGGGGTCCGTGCCGAGCCACCGCCAGCTGATCAGGTTGCCGCTGTCGGTGTGCACGCTGACGACGCCCCGGTCCAGCGCCTCGGCCTGCCGCAGGGTGGCGGCGTGCGAGGTCTGGCCCGCGGCGACGAGGCCGGCGGCGGCGAGCAGACCGGCGGTCAGCGAACTGAGCAACGCGCGGGTGCGGGCGGTCGGGCGACGCCTGCCTCGTGGGTGGGGGGAACGGGCTGAAGTGGATGTGGGGTTCACGGTACGCACTTTCGGCCGGGGGCGGGTGACGGGTTGCGTACGTCAGTCGCCCCCGGCGGCACAAAGGTTGCCCGCCCTCCGCGCCGACTTCGGCCGTTCCCGGCCGCCCTCCGCGCCGCTCCCGGCCGCCCTCCGTCGTACCAGGACCGCCGCCGGGCTCCTCCCGCACCGCTCATCCGCCGTCGGTCGTCGCCCTCGGCAGGGTCTTCTCATGGCTCCGCCGTCCCGCGCCGCGCGCCCGTACCCCGATGCCTGCGGCGTTCGCGGCCGAGTGCAGGGAGCGGAGGGCGACGAGGAGGAAGCCGAGGTCGTCGAGGTAGACGGGGTCCGGGACGAGGTCGACCGGCGAGATCGTGTAGATCACCGCGGCCCAGAACAGGGCCTTGGACCGGAGCGGGATCCCGGCGTCGGTGAGGAGTCTGCGGGCACGCACGACGCGTACGAGCAGGACGGCGGCGACACCCATGGTGAGCAGCGCGACGACGGCGCCGATGACGAGCCAAGCGGTGAGGTCCATGGCTCATCGTGTACCCGCTCGCGGTCCGCGCACGGCATCCGGACGGTAACAGCCCGCCCCGGCCCGGCCCTCGGCCCGCGCCTCCGGCCCGTTCGCCGACCCCGTTCCCCGGCCCGTTCCTCAGCCGCGCTGCCCCGCCTTGCGGCGGTCGCGGCGCTTGAGCGCGCGGCGTTCGTCCTCCGCGAGGCCGCCCCACACCCCCGCGTCCTGGTTGTTGTCGAGGGCCCATCGCAGGCACTGCTCCCGTACGGGGCAGGTGCGGCAGACCGCCTTGGCGTCCTCGGTCTGGACGAGTGCGGGCCCGGTGCTCCCGATCGGGAAGAAGAGGTCCGGGTCCTCCTCGCGGCAGGCCGCTCGTGTGCGCCAGTTCTCCATGGTTCCCACTTCCGGTGGCCGGTTGCGTGTTTTCGTCTCCGGTTGTCGGGTGACCGACAGCCGGGGACCGAAACCGGCTACCACCGAAAAGTTGCCTCCGGGGGGCGGTGCAGGGCGAGCAGCGCCTGGTCGTCCTGCGGGCGGTCGCCGGTGTGGCGGCGGACGTCGCGGATCAGCGCGTCGAGGATCTGCCCCGGTGCGACCGGGTCGCCCAGGGCGATGCGGCGCCGGGCCAGGACCGGCAGCCGCTGGGCGGCGTCGTAGAACGTCCCCGCGCTGTCCCGGGACTCACTGACGCCGTCGGTGTAGAGGACCAGGGTGGCGCCGGGCGGGAAGGCGAAGGTGTCGATGGGCGCGGTCCACTCCCGCAGCGCGCCCATCCCCAGCGGGGGCGCCTCCTCGGAGGGTTCGAGCAGGGTGGCGGTGCCCTCCACGTCGAGCAGCACCGGCGGCGGGTGCCCCCGGTTGACGATGCGTACGGACGACAGGTCGGCGGCGAATTCGGCGAGCAGGCCCGTGGTGAACCCTTCGGCCCGTTCCAGTCCGCCGCGGCGGTCGCCCTCCCGGGTGAGGGCCCGTTCCATGGCGCGGGCCAGGGCGGAGAGGTCCTCGGCCTCGTCGGCGGCGTACCGGAAGGCGCCGAGGTCGGAGCAGACGGCGCTCACCGCGCCGAGCCCTTTGCCCCGGACGTCCCCGATCAGGGCGCGGACGCCGTGCGCGGTGTGCTGGACGACGTAGAGGTCGCCTCCGATGAGGGCCTCGTCCTCGGCGGGGACGTAACGAGCCGCGACCCTCAGGGAGCCGATCCGTTCGGGCGGGTCGGGGAGGACGGCGCGCTGGGCGACGGCCGCCACCTGCCTGGCGCGCAGGGTGTGCGCGTACTGCCGCTCCAGCCTCCGGTTGATGAAGAGCGCCAGCACGGTCACGGCCACCAGGGTGAGCTGGTTGGCCACACCGCGGCGCCAGCCGAAGGTGCCGTCGACGCGGGCGAGGAACGCGTGCACGGCCATCGCCGTGATCCCGGTCAGGATGATGCCCCGGGGCCGCAGGAGCGGTCCCGCGAAGACGGGTGCGGCGATGAGCAACGGCGCCGAGGTCACCTCGTGCGGGGTGAGCAGGTCGACGACGACCGCCAGCACGATGACGCCGGCGGGGATCCACAGCACACTCCTCGACTGCACCACTCCCCCACGCTGCACGCCCCGCCTCCGGTCCGCATCCCGGCGGGACGCGATCGGGCGGTGCCGTCCGGGGCGGAGGCCCGGCCGGGATCAGCGCTCTGCGTAGGGCACTGGCCAAGACAAGAAGGATCCATCAGGGGCTTTCACATGAATTGCCCCGATACGGGCCCGTCAAGAGTTTCCCCGCCTTGGCCCAGAGCCGATGCGGGCGGATAGGGTGAGCGATCCGGTGCACCGGCCACGGGGGCGAACCCGCAGGCATGTGTCTGGTGACACCTTGTACGAGACCCGAGCGCCTTCAGGGGGAAGGCGCCGCGTGGCCCCGACGGAGGATTCGGACAACCGTGGACGCGCAAGGCCGTGGGCGGGCGGACGACATCGACCCCGCAGACCAGTGGGTGCTCAACCCGAGCACCGGCGAGTACGAGCTGCGCTTGACCCCTTCCGCACCGCAACCGGGCCGCACGGGTGTTCCGAGCCCGCGGGGGCCGGTCCGGGGGGAGGGCGGCGGCGCCGGGCGGACGCGGACCGGGCCGGAGCTGGACACCCCGGCCCCGGGCCGTACCAAGTCGCCCGCCGGTCTTCCGTCGCCCCGCAGACGCCGGGGGGCGCCCGCCGAACCGCCGGGGCGCCGGGGGGCGCGGAACAAGCGGAAGCCGCGGACCAAGCGCGTACTGCTCTGGACCGGCGGCACGATGGCTTTCGTCCTGGTCGCCGTGTCGGCCGCCGGCTACGCCTACCTCAAGCACCTCGAGGGCAACGTCACGACCACGGACGTGGGGAACGCCGGGGCCGCGGGCTTCAGCAAGGACAAGGCCTTCAACATACTGATCATCGGCACCGACAAGCGCACCGGCGTCGGCAACGAGGGCTACGGCGACGCCGGGAGCGTCGGCCACGCCGACACCAACATCCTGCTGCACGTCTCCGAGGACCGGACGAACGCGACCGCGCTGAGCATCCCGCGCGACCTCATCGTCGACGTACCGGACTGCCCGACCAAGCAGGAGGACGGGACCGAGAAGATCGTGCCCGGGACGCAGCACGTCCGCTTCAACACCAGCCTCGGCCAGGACGGCCGCGACGCGGGCTGCACCATGCGCACGGTCAAGGCGACCACCGGCATCACGGTGGACCACTTCATGATGGCCGACTTCAACGCGGTGAAGACGCTGACGACCGCGGTCGAGGGGGTCGACGTGTGCCTCGCCAAGGACGTCGACGACCCCGACTCGCACCTGAAGCTCGGCAAGGGGACGCACACCATCCAGGGCGAGCAGGCGTTGGCCTTCCTCCGTACCCGGCACAGCTTCGGCAACAAGGGCGACCTCGACCGCATCGGGGTGCAGCAGCAGTTCCTCGGCTCGCTGATGCGGAAGATGTCCTCCAGCGACACGCTCACCAGCCCCACCAAGCTGGTGAAGCTCGCGGAGGCGACCACCAACGCGCTGACCGTGGACACCGGCATCGGCAAGCCGAGCACGCTCAAGGACATGGCGCTGGAGCTGAAGAAGGTCCCCCCGAAGAACATCTCCTTCACCACGGTGCCGGTGCTCGACAATCCGGAGGAGCACCCCCCGGTGACGGTGATCCTCAACGAGGCGGCTGCGCCTCCGGTCTTCCAGGCCGTCGCCGACGACGTCTCCCTCACCGAGGTGAAGCAGAAGAAGAAGGAAGAGGCCGCCTCGGTCGCCGCCCGCCTGAAGGGCACCCAGTCCGCCGCGGGCGACGTGCGGGTACGGGTCCTCAACGGCGGCGCCGAGGACGGCTCGGCGGGGAAGACCGTGGAGTGGCTGCAGAACGAAGTGGGCGTGGCCAAGTCCGAGAACGGGGCCAACGCCCCGGCGAAGCTCGCGAGGACGACGCTGGAGTACGCCCCCGACCAGGCCGACCAGGCCCGCAAGCTCGCCGCGCTGATGGGCCTGTCCGGATCGGCGATGAAGCCGGGGAAGAGCGTCGTCAACGCCCAGGGCATGCCCGCCATGACGCTCACCCTCGGAAAGGACTTCAAGGGTGCGGGCGTCTTGCTCACCGCCCCGGTGAAGCCGCCGAACGTGACCAAGTCGACGGCCGACCAGGCGAAATGCGCGGAGTGACCGGCTGACAAAACGGTCCGGCACACGGATCCGGTCCGCCTGCCGGACCGGCGGGCGCGGGTCGGCAGAACGGGCGGCCGGCCCGCGGAACACTCGGCCCGTTCACGCGCGGCGGGTCGAGCGGTCCGGTCGGGCAGGCCGGACACCACCCGGCGGTCGGGCGGATCAGGCGGGCTCGGTGCGGCACTCCGGGTGGCCCCAGCCCGCCGGGTTCTTCGCGATCATCTCCTGGGCCGCGTACGGCTTGCCGCAGCGGCACCGCCCGGCGAACTTCGCGCGGATCGTCGCCCCCGTACGGGCTGTGCCGGTGGAGGCCTTCGCCGTCTTCCCGGGCGCGCTCTTCACCGCCCGGGACGGCGCGGGCTCGGGCAGGGCGGCCGTCCCGTGGGCCGTGCCGGCGGGCAGCTGCGACACCGCCGCCTCGCTCGCCGCCTGGTCCGCCAGCGCGTTGAGCGGGTCCCCGCCGACCTGGTGGGCGGGGACGTACTGGAAACGCACCGCGCGGCCGGTCAGCAGCTCGTCGATGCGGACGACCAGCTCCTGGTTGGCGACCGGCTTCCCGCCCGAGGTCTTCCAGCCGTTGCGCTTCCAGCCCGGCAGCCACTTGGTCACGGCGTTCATCGCGTACTGCGAGTCCATGCGCACCTCGACCGGCACCGAGGGGTCGGTCGACTCCAGCAGCGAGCGCAGAGCGGTCAGCTCGGCGACGTTGTTGGTGGCGGTGCCCAGCGGTCCCGCCTCCCAGCGCTGCGGGCGCCCAGCCGCGTCCGCGACCACCCACGCCCAGGCGGCAGGCCCGGGGTTGCCCTTCGACGCCCCGTCACACGCGGCGATGATGCTCTCGTCCATACCCCGATCATGCCAGCCTCCCGAGGCGGCTCCGGCCGCGCGTACCCCTCCCGGGCCCGTGGGCCGACAGCGGTCAGGGCACGATCGAGTCGACGTACCCGCCGTCCACCCGGACCGCCGCACCGGTGGTGGCGGAGGCCTGGGCCGAGCTGAGGTAGACCACCAGGTTGGCGATCTCCTCGGGTTCGATGCGCTGGAGCAGTGACTGCGGCCGGTGCAGGCGCATGAACGCGCGCTGCGCCTCGTCCCAGGGCAGGTCCTTGTCCACGAGTTCGTAGACGAACTTCTCGACGCCTCCGGTACGGGTCGGTCCGGCGATCACCGAGTTGACCGTCACCCCGGTTCCCGCCGCCTCCTTGGCGAAGCCCCGGGAGACCGCGAGCAGCGCGGTCTTGGACATCCCGTAGTGGATCATCTCGGCGGGGACGACGAGTGCCGAGTCGCTCGCGATGTTCTGCACCCGCCCCCAGCCCCGGCCGGTCATCCCGGGCAGATAGCGGCGGATCAGCCGGACTGCGCTGAGGACGTTCGTGTCGAAGTACGTCCGCCATTCCTCGTCGGTGATCTCCAGCGGCGGGCGCGCCCCGAAGATGCCGAGGTTGTTGACGAGCACGTCCGCTTCGGGTACGGCCCGCTGGAGCCGATCGGCCCCTTCCTCGGTGACCAGGTCGCAGGCGACGGTCTCGACGTCCGCGTCCGGCACCCCGTCCCGCAGGGTCCGCACCGCCGACTCCAGCCGGCCTGCGTCGCGCCCGGTCAGCACCACGGAGGCGCCCGCGGCGGCGAGGCCGGAGGCGATGGCGAGGCCGATCCCCTGCGAGGATCCGGTGACGACGGCCTTCTTGCCCGTCAGGTCGATACGCACCTCGTGGTCCTCTCCGCCGGTTCGGGTGCCTGAGTGGCACCGTGTCCACCGTCGCACCGCGCCGGGCGGACCGCTTCCGGAACGGGGTGCGAGCGGAGCGGGCCCGGCGCGTCCGCGCGACAGGGCCCGGCGGCGGGCGCGACGATGAAACCCGTTGACCTCAATAATGGTTGAGGTCCTATGTTCTTGTCCTACGGGCCCCCCGCGGGCCGTCCGTCGGTCGGAAGAACCCGGAGCCCCTGCATGGACATGGAATTCACCGCCTGGTCGTCGCTGCACAGTGTGATGAACGCCGAGCGCGACCGCCGGCCGTTCTCCGGGGCGACCCTGCGCCGCATCGCCGGATTCGCCCGCCCGCACCGCGGCCGGCTCGTGCGGTTCCTGGCCGCCAGCGTGGCGGGAGCCCTGCTCGCGGTGGCCACACCGGTCCTCGCGGGCAAGGTGGTCGACGCGATCGTACGGGGCGGCCGGAGCGACACCGTCGTCCGTCTCGCGCTGCTCATCGCGCTCATCGCGGTGGCCGACGCGGCTCTCGGGCTGCTCACCCGCTGGCTCTCGTCCAACCTGGGCGAAGGGCTCATCCTGGACCTGCGGACGGCCGTCTTCGACCACGTCCAGCGGATGCCGGTGGCCTTCTTCACCCGTACGCGTACGGGGGCGCTGGTGAGCCGCCTGAACAGCGACGTCATCGGGGCCCAGCGGGCGTTCAGCAACACCCTCTCGGGCGTGGTCGCCAACGTCGTGACGCTGCTCCTGACGCTCGCCGTGATGCTCGGCATCTCCTGGCGGATCACGCTGCTCGCCCTGGTGCTGCTACCGGTGTTCGTCGTACCGGCCCGTCGCCGGGGCGCCCGGATGGCGTCGCTGCAACGGGAGGCCGCCGCGCACAACGCGGCGATGGCGACGCAGATGACCGAGCGCTTCTCGGCGCCGGGCGCCACCCTCGTCAAGCTGTTCGGGCGGCCCGCCGACGAGTCCGCCGAGTTCGCCGCCCGGGCCCTGCGGGTACGGGACATCGGCGTCCGGACGGCCATGGCACAGTCCGGCTTCATCACCGCCCTCACCCTGGTCTCCGCGCTGGCGCTGGCGCTGGTCTACGGCCTCGGGGGCCACTACGCCCAGCAGGGCACGCTCGAACCCGGCGCCGTCGTCTCGCTCGCCCTCCTGCTGACCCGCCTGTACGCCCCGCTCACCTCGCTCGCCGGCGCGCGGGTGGAGGTGATGAGCGCCCTCGTCAGCTTCGAGCGCGTCTTCGAGATCCTGGACCTGAAGCCGCTGATCGCCGAGAAGCCGGACGCGCGGCGGGTGCCGGACGGGCCGGTCTCGGTGGAGTTCGACGGTGTCTCCTTCGGTTACCCCTCAGCCGACAAGGTCTCCCTCGCCTCGCTGGAGGCGGTCGCCACGCTCGACGACCGCGGCGGCGCCCAGGTCCTGCACGACGTGTCCTTCGCGGCGCGGCCGGGCCGGATGGTCGCCCTGGTCGGCTCGTCGGGGGCGGGGAAGTCGACGATCGCGCAGCTGCTCCCCCGGCTGTACGACGCCGACGCGGGGGCCGTCCGGCTCAACGGCGTGGACGTCCGCGACCTGACCGCCGACTCGCTGCGCGAGACGATCGGCATGGTCACTCAGGACGGGCACCTGTTCCACGAGTCGGTCCGGGCCAACCTGCTGCTGGCCCGGCCGGAAGCGACCGAGGACGAGATCTGGGACGCCCTGCGCCGCTCGCGGCTCGACGGTCTGGTGGCCTCGCTCCCGGAGGGCCTGGACACGGTGGTCGGGGAGCGCGGCTACCGGCTCTCGGGCGGCGAACGGCAGCGGCTGACCATCGCCCGGCTGCTGCTGGCCCGTCAGCGCGTGGTGATCCTCGACGAGGCGACCGCACACCTCGACTCCACCTCGGAGGCGTCGCTCCAGGAGGCGCTGGCCGAAGCCCTGGAGGGCCGGACGGCGCTGGTGATCGCCCACCGGCTCTCGACGGTGCGCGCGGCCGACCAGATCCTGGTCGTCGAGGCGGGGCGGATCGTGGAACGCGGCACCCACGAGGAGCTCCTCGCCGCCGGGGGACGGTACGAGGAGCTGTACCGCACTCAGTTCGAGCGCCCGGACACCGCGCCGCACGCGGTGGGGTGACCGGGCGTGCGACGGCGGGCTTTTGGGCGCGCGGCCCGGAAGCCCGCCGGTCAGCCCAGGCCCAGCTGGTGGGTCGCCGCCCGGACCGTCTGGTCGAGCAGCACGGCGATCGTCATGGGCCCGACGCCGCCGGGCACCGGGGTGATCAGCCCGGCCCGTTCGGCGGCGGACTCGAAGTCGACGTCGCCGACGTTGCCGGGGTTGTACCCCGCGTCGATCACCACGGCACCGGGCTTGATGTCCGCCCCGGCGATGAAGCGCGGCCTGCCGACCGCGGCGATCAGCACATCGGCCTCCCGCAGGTGGGAGGAGAGGTCGGCGGTGCGCGAGTGGCAGTACGTCACCGTCGCGTCCCGGCCGAGCAGCAGCAGGCCGGCCGGCTTGCCGAGGATGGCGCTCCGCCCCACGACGACGGCGTGCTTGCCGGCGAGACCGACCTCGTACGCGTCGAGCAGCCGCATGATGCCGCCGGGGGTGCAGGAGACGAAGCCGGGCAGGCCGAACCCCATGGCGGCGAAGGAGTGCATGGTGACGCCGTCGACGTCCTTCTCCGGCGCGATCGCCTCGAACGCGGCACGCTCGTCGATGTGGGGGCCCACCGGATGCTGCAGGAGGATGCCGTGCACCCCCGGGTCCTCGGAGAGCTCCGTGACCGCCTCGACCAGCCCGGCCGTGGAGATCGAGGCGGGCAGGGCCACATGCCGTGACTCGATGCCGGCCTTCTCGCACCGGGCGCGCTTCATCCGTACGTAGGTCACCGACGCGGGGTCCTCGCCGACGAGTACCGTCGCGAGGCACGGTGCCGTCCCCGTCCGCCGCCGGATGGAGGCCGCCGAGGCCGAGGCCTCCTCGACGGTACGCCGGGCGAGGGTGGTGCCGTCCATGAGGCGGGCTGTCTGTGTCCGGGCCACGTGCTGCTCCTGAGCTTCACGGTGGAGTGCCCAGGCGTACGGCGGCGACATGATGTCAGGCCGCTCCCCGGTGGTACCCCACCTGAACGCCAGTCACGGCCCGCTCGTCACCCTAGACGATGAGGTCGCCCCACGTCCCCGGTCCCGGTCGACCGCTTCCTCCGGACCGGCGAGAGCGGGCCGGCAGCTTGGCGAGGATCCGGGGGAACCGCCGGCGTTCGGCCACGGTCGGCGCCCGGAACGCCTCGTCCAGGCACGCCGGGACCGTCCCCGGCCCGGCGAGCCGTTCGCCCCGCGTCACCCGCGTCCGGCCCGCACCCCGCGTACGAGCCGGGCGGCACCGCTCACCGCGCGGCCCTCCCCGCTCCGGCGCAGCACCGCACGGCCGCAGCCGCGCCACTGCGAGGGCGGCACCGGGCTGCCGGGTCCGGTACGGGTGAGCAGGGCGTTCACCGAGGTCATCGGATCGCCCGCCGCCGCCTTCGCCAGCAGGACTCCGGCGACGAGCGGGAGGAGAGCCCCGGCCAGGGCGGAACCGGCCACGGTGACGTGGCGGATGCGGACACGGGGGCGGGGGTGCGGTTCGGTGGGCATGGTCCCATCCGACCAGCGGCGCCGGGCCCTGGGATGCGCAGGAGTACTCAGCCGGACGCGACCGTGTACTCAGCGAGGTCGGCGCTCTACCCGGCGCCCCCGAGGTCGACGTACGCGGCCACGGGCAGGTGGTCGCTGCCGGTCGCGGGAAGGGTCCGGATGCCGGTGACGCGGACGGACCGCGCGAGGACCTGGTCGATACGGGCCACCGGGAAGGAGGCGGGCCAGCTGAACGCGGCTCCGGAGCCAGGGGCGTCCAGGTGTGCGCGGAGCGGGCCCAGTCCCCGGTCGTCCACGGTGCTGTTGAGGTCGCCGAGCAGCAGGACCCGCTCCAGCGGTTCGTGCCGGACGACGGTGGCGAGGAGCGCGGCGCTCTCGTCCCGGGGGCCGGAGCGCAGGCCGGTCGCGCCCAGGCGGATGGATGGCAGGTGGGCGACGTACACGGCGAGGTCGCCGTCCGGGGTGTGCGCGGTGGCCCGCAGGCCCCGGTTCCAGCCCTCGGCGATGTCGTGCGGCCGGATGTCCACGGGGCGCACGTCGGTCAGGGGGTAGGCCGACCAGAGCCCCACGGTGCCGCTCGCTCCGTGGTAGGGGAAGCGCGACGCGAGGGCCCGCGCGTACACGGGCAGGGCCTGCTCGGTGAGTTCCTCCAGCGCGACGATCCGCGCCCCGCTCCGGTTCAGGGCCGCCGCCGTCCCCGCCGGGTCGGCGTTCTCGTCGCTGACGTTGTGCTGGACCACGACCAGGCCGCCGGAGTCGTCCACCCCCGTGAGGCAGAGGCCGCCGAACCGGACGCCCCAGACGAGGGCGGGCAGCAGCGCGGCCACCACGGCCACCGGTGCTCTGCGCAGCAGGCCGGCGCAGAGCAGTACCGGCACCGCGAGGCCGAGCCAGGGCAGCAGGGTCTCCAGCAGGCTGCCCAGTCGGCCGGGGGTGTTGGGGACCAGCCGGGGCGCGGCGAGCAGGGCGGCGACCACCGCGGCGAGCGCGGCGCCCGTCTTCCCCCGCCCGGAGCGGTGCCACCTCCGGGGGGCCGGGGCGGACGGTACGGCCGGCAAGACGCCCGGGGGCGCGGGTGCGGGGGTCTCTGCCGGTTGCATCGCTCTCCTCGGTCCGTACGGCATCGCCGGAGCCCTGGGCCCCCACGGGGTGGCCGGTCCGGCGTACGACGCCGTCCTCCGGTACCGGGTCGCACCGGAGGACGACGCGGCCGGGCTCCCTCCGGTTCCGCCGGGGCCGGTACCCCGTCGTGAACGGCGGAATCGGAAAAGCGCTCTTCTCGGACCGGTGGCCGGTCCGTTCGGCCGAATGGACCGGTTTCGCGGAACGCCGGGCGGCCACCACCGCGCACGCGAACGGCGTCCCGTGCGCACCCCTTCCCGTGTTCTCTCTCACGGAAAAGGCTTTACGCACGGAAGGTCCTGCACGGGCGGACCGGACGGACAAGCGGAGCACTCAACGGCGAAGGGTCAGAAAGCATCTCCCGCACTCCACACCCCCGTACCCCCGTGCCCCCGCACTTCCGCACTTCCGCACTTCCGCACTTCCGCCGGAACGTTTCCTCACGCGCGGGCCCCTGGCGCGCCCGGAGCATGCGAACAGGTCCGCGACGTGCGGCATTCGGGTCCGGCACGGCCGGTCGCACGCGCGAGTCATCCACACATTCCGGCTGACTGTCTGTCAAAGTGCAGTTCGGTTTAACTCATTTTCCACTCTCGCGCGAAAGCGCGAAACGAACAAACCTGCCCGGAAGGGTGAGCGCTCAGCACCGCTCACCGGAAACCGAACAGAACGCATGTGCACACCTCCTCGGTCGGCATCCGGCTCTTTCGACCGGTCGTGCGGAGGGTGGGTACGAAAACCGCCGAAGGCGCCGCGAGAACGTCACCCCGGAGCAATTCTGTTGAAGATTCTTCATCTCGTTCAGCCTGTGGAGGGCGGTGTCGCCCGGGTCGTCGCCGATCTCGTGCGGGCGCAGGTCCGCGCCGGACTTCGGCCCGTCGTCGGGTGCCCGCCGAACGGTCCGCTGGCCGCGCTGGCGTCCGCCACGGGGGCGGAGGTCCACGGCTGGCGGGCCGTACGCGACCCCGGCCTCGGGCTGGCCCGCGAGATCGCCGGAGCCCGGTCCCTGGTCCGGGAGCACCGCCCGCAGGTGGTGCACGCGCACAGCGCGAAAGCCGGTCTCGCGGGCCGGATGGCGGTACGTGGCCGGATTCCGACAGTGTTCCAGCCGCACGCCTGGTCGTTCGAGGCGGTAGGCGGTGGTACCGCGGCCTCCGCGATGAAGTGGGAGCGTTTCGGGGCACGTTGGGCGGACCGGGTGCTCTGCGTCAGCGATTGCGAACGCCGGGCGGGCGAACGCGCGGGCATCGCGGCCCGCTGGTCGGTGATCCACAACGGCATCGATCTCGGCCACTTCCGGCCGGCCGGGCTCCGGGAACGGGCCGCCGCCCGCACCGCCCTCGGCCTCCCCGACGGGCCGCCCCTGCTGGTCTGCATCGGCCGCCTCTGCCGGCAGAAGGGCCAGGACGTCCTGCTGGAGGCGTGGCGCGCGATGCGCCCGGGGACCGGCCGGCTCGCCCTGGTGGGCAGCGGTCCCGAGGAGGCCCGGCTGCGCGAAGCGGCCCCGTCCGACGTGCTGTTCGCCGGGACGGCCGACGACGTCCGCCCCTGGATCCACGCGGCCGACGCCGTCGTCCTGCCCTCGCGGTGGGAGGGCATGGCCCTCGCGCCGCTGGAGGCGATGGCGTGCGGCCGGCCGGTGGTGATGACCGACGTGGCGGGTGCCCGGGAGAGCCTGCCGCCCGGACAGGGCACCCACTGCCTCGTCCCGCCGGACGACCCGGCGGCCCTGGCCACCGCGCTCACCGCCCTGCTGTCCGACCCCGAGCTCCGTACGGAGCTCGGCCGCGTCGCCCAAGTCCACGCCCGTGCGGCCTTCGACGTGCGCAGGACTGCCGCGGAGGTCACCCGCCTCTACCAGGAACTAGTCCACCCGTCCGGCACCACGACGAGAGAGCGCACCGAGCGATGACGACGGAGAGTGCATCACTCCCGGGCACTGCCCGGGGGACCACGCTGCCCCCTGCTTCTTCCACCGTCCATCGGCCACGCGGCGGCCCGGTCCGGCGCTACTCCGAACCGGTCGTCCGGCAGGTCCACCGGCACCGGCTGACCGTGCTGCTCATGGGTGCGGACGGACTCGTGGCGCTGCTCGCCCCGGCGGTGGGCCCCGCCCCCCGCTGGCCGGTCGCCGTCTTCGCGTTCCAGGCGACGGCACAGATGCTCCTCCATTCCTCCCGCGGCCTGTACCGGCCCCGGCTGTCCCGCTCGGCGGCGGCCGAGTTCCCGGCGGTCCTCGGGCTGACGCTGCTCCAGTGGTTCGTGACCGCCGAGACCCTGACCACGTACGACACCCGCTACGCGATCGGCTGGACCACACTGCTCTGCGCGGTGGGGGTGCAGACGCTCTTCTGCTGCGTCGCACGCGGTGTGCTGTACCGGGCCGGTGCGCGGGCCGGGGCCCGCCGCCCCCGGCCCGCCCTCGTCGTGGGATCCGGACCGCTCGCCCGCGGTGCCGCGACCGCGCTGCGGGACCGCACCGAGTACGGCCTGCGGGCCGTGGGCCGGGTCGCGCTGCGCGCGGCGGACGCGGGCCCGGCGGCGGACGACGGAGCGGCGGGCAGGACTCCGGTGCTGCGCACCCGGGAGGAGGTGGGCCGGACCGTCGTCCGCGAGCGGGTGGGGCACGTGCTCTTCACCGAGCACCCGGCGGCGACCCCCGAGGGCACCGACCTCTTCTCCCTCCTCGCCGGGCACGGCTGCCGCATGTGGCTGATCGAGTCTCCGGCGACCGGTGCGATGCCGGAGCACCGCCCCGCGCGTCCGGACCATCTGTGGGGGTACTCGGCACACCGCCTGCTCGTCGCGCGCCGCCACCCCTTCTCGCACGCGGCCAAACGCGCCATGGACATCGTCCTCGCCTCCGTCGCCCTGCTGGCCGCCTCCCCCGCGCTGTTGGCCTGCGCGTGCGCGGTACGGCTCTGCGACGGGCCGGGGGTGCTCTTCCGGCAGGAACGACTCGGCCTGCACGGAAGGCCGTTCACCCTCCTGAAGTTCCGTACGCTCCGGCCGGCCGACGCCCACGAGTCGGCCACCCGGTGGAACGTCGCGGGCGACCGGCGGATGAGCGCGGTCGGCAACGCGCTCCGCCGTACCTCGCTGGACGAACTGCCACAGTTGTGGAACGTGCTGCGCGGGGACATGAGCCTGGTCGGACCGCGCCCCGAACGCCCCTTCTTCGCGGCCCGGTTCAGCACCGTCCACCCCGGCTACCAGGCGCGTCACCGGATGCCCGTGGGTATCACCGGGCTCGCCCAGGTGAACGGTCTGCGCGGCGACACCTCGATCGAGGACCGCGCCCGCTTCGACAACCGGTACATCGAGACCTGGTCACTCTGGCAGGACGTGTGCGTGCTCGCCCGCACCGTCCTCTCCCTCTTCCGGTGCGGAGGCAGCTGAGCATGACACCCCCCACGACCGAAGCCCCGGTCGCACCCGCGCCCGTCACGTCGCGGGCGCCCGCCGCGCCACCGGCCCCACCGGTGAAGGCGGCACCGCCCCCCGGGGCGCTGGACCTCTGGACCCTGCTGCCGCTGGTGGCGACCGTCCTGCTGCTCGCCCTCCCCGTCCCCGGCGCCGGAACACCCGCCTCGCAAGGGGCGCTTCCGGCCGACCTCGCGTCGGGCGCGGCGGTGCTGTGCTGTCTGGGGCGGCTGCTGGCCCGGCGGGTGCGCCCGCTGCCCGCGGGCGCGGTGCTGATCGCCGGTCTCACGGTGACCGGGCTCGCCGTGGCGACCGTCACCGCCTCGGACCCGGCGGCGGCGCTCCCCGGCCTCGTCCGCTACCTCCAGGTCTTCGTCCTCGTGCCGCTCGCCGTGTGCCTGACCATCCGGGACGCGCGCGGTTTCCGGCTCCTGACCGCGGCGCTCGTCCTGCTCGCCCTGGTCCAGGGGTTCGTCGGAGTACGCCAGTTCGCCACCGGCACCGGAGCCTCCTACATGGGCGAGGAGGTCCGCGCGGTGGGGACGTTCGGCCCCGGCGACATCATGGGCATGGCGACGGTCGTCGGGTACGGGCTGCTCGCCGCCGTCCCGTACGCGCTCTGCCCGTCCGCGTCCGTCCGCCGCTGGCTGCGTCCCTGCGCGCTCGTCGTCACCGCCGGACTGGTCGTGGCGCTCGCCGTCTCCTTCAGCCGGGGCTCGTGGATCGCCACGGCGCTGGCCGCGCTCACGGTCGTGGTGCTGACCGGGCGGCGCACGGCGACCCGGTCGCTGCTGGTCCTGGGTGCGCTGTCGGTGGTGCTGGTCGGCGGGTTCGGCGTCGGCTCCGACATGGTCCGGGAGCGGCTCTCCAGCGTCACCGACGTGGCGCGGGCCCCCGACCGCTCCGTCAACGACCGGTACGCCCTGTGGGAGGCCGCCGGAAGCATGTGGCGGGAGCGCCCGGCGACCGGCGTCGGCCTCAAGGGCTTCCCGGAGTTCCGCGACGGGCACGCCTCGGTCGGCCTGTCCTCCGGCAGCGACACGGAGGGGGCCGGTCAGGAGTTCCGCAGGCAGGCCCTGCTGTCGCCGCACAACATGTATCTGCTGGTCCTCGGGGAGCAGGGGCTGATCGGGTTCGTCACCGTCGTGGGCGGCTGGCTGGCGGTGCTCGTGGCGTCGGTGCGCGCCCTCTTCCTCGCCCGTCGGCGGCGGGCCGGAGCGATCGACTGCGGGCTGGTGGCCGTGGGGCTGGTGGTGTGGCAGACCATCGATTTCCTGTACTCGGACATCGGCGGGCCCACGACCGTGCTCACGGGCGTCGTGCTGGGGCTGGGAACGTGGTGGGCGCTGACCGCCCAGGACGAGGCGGCCTCCGCGTGAGCGACACCACGACCGGGGCCGGTCCCTCCGCCGGGCCGCCGCCCGGGGCGGAGGGGCCCGGCGTGGCGGCACCCCGCCGGGCGCCCCGCCCCGAGCCGGGGGCGCCGGTGTCCGGGGGGCCGGCGGGCGACGCCGTCGCCACCGAGGAGGACGCGTCCCGCCGGACCTCTCCGGTGCTGTCGCGGTTCCTGGCCCGCGCCGCCGCCGCGACGGCGGGGCTGACGCTGGTCGGTGCCGTGCTGGGGCTGCTCCGCGACCAGACCGTCGCCCACCTCTTCGGCGCGGGCGGCGACAGCGACGCGTTCCTGGTCGCCTGGACCGTCCCGGAGATGGCCGCGACCCTGCTCATCGAGGACGGGATGGCACTGCTGCTGGTCCCGGCGTTCAGCCAGGTGCTGGCTCGCCGGGCCGCCGAGGCCGGTGCGTCCGGTCCCCCCGAGGAGCCGGTCCGCGCGTTCGTGGCGGCGACGCTGCCGAGGCTCTTCACCCTGCTCGCCGGGGGCGCCGCGCTGCTGTTCGCGGGCGCCCCCTGGGTGGTCGGGATGCTGGCCCCCGGGCTGGCGGATCCCCGGCTGGCCGTGGACTGCACCCGGCTGACCGCCGTCACCGTGCTCACCTTCGGGGTCACCGGATACTTCAGCGCGGCGCTGCGGGCGCACGGGAGTTTCGGTCCTCCGGCCGCCGTCTACGTCGCGTACAACGTCGGCATCATCGCGACGACCCTGGGTCTGCACGCGGTGTGGGGGGTGCGGGCGGCGGCGGTCGGGGTGGCGGCCGGCAGCGTCCTGATGGTCCTGGTCCAGGTCCCCTCCTTCTGTTCCCGGGTCCTCACCCGGGAACGCGGCGGGTACGCGAAGCTTCCACAGGCCGACGGCACCGCCGTACCCGGCGCCCCCCGCTCCGCCCCGCGGCTGCCCGGCGTCGCCGTGCTCGCGCCCGTTCTGCTCTTCGTGGTGAGCCGTCAGGCGCAGGTCCTGGTGGAGCGGTTCCTCGCCTCCACGCTGCCCGCCGGTTCCATCTCGCATCTGAACTACGCGCAGAAGGTCGCGCAGATGCCGATGGTGCTGTCGTTGATGATCTGCACGGTGACCTTCCCGGTGGTCGCGCAGGCGATGGCGGACGGCGACCGTGAGGGCGCCCGGCTGCGGGTCGAGCGCGATCTGGCGCTGGCCGCGCTGGTGGTGCTGCTCGGCACCGCGATGGTCGTCGGGTACGCCCCGCAGATCATCGAAGTCCTCTTCCAGCGCGGGGCGTTCGGCGCGGAGGACACCCGGGCCACCGCCGGGGTCATGCGGGTCTACGCGCTCGGCCTCCTCGGCCACTGTCTGGTCGGCGCGCTCGGCCGGCCGTTCTTCTCCTCCGGGCGCCCCACCTGGTACCCCGGTTTCGCGATGGCGACGGGGCTGGTCGTCACGACCGGTACCGGCTTCGCCGTGACGTACTCCTACGGCGTTCTCGGCATCGCCGCCGCGAACGCGGTGGGGATCACCGTGACGGCTGCGCTCCTCCTCCAGGGGCTCGGCTCCCGGGTGGTCGCCATCGAGGTACGGGCCGTGAGCCTGTCCCTCCTGCGGCTGACGGTGCCGGCCGCCCTCGCCGCCTCGGCCGGCTGGGCATCGGCGGGCGTCGTCGCCGATCCCCTCCTGGGCCTCGCGGCGGGATGCGTCCTCGTACCCTCCGTCTTCCTCCTCACCGGACGCGTGTGCCGGGTTCCCGAAGTCGTCCATCTCCTGGCCCTGACCCGACAGAGGTTCATCCATGGCAACTGACCCGTCGGCGCGAGTCTCCGCGCCCCGCTCCTCCCGCCCGGCCGCCCGGCCGTGGATCTGGACCTACCACTCGGTGGGCGACCCCACGGACGACCCGTACGGGATCACCGTCTCCCCCGAACGCCTGGACACCCAACTGGCCTGGCTGCGGAGCCGCCGGCTGACGGGCGTGGCGGTGGGGACCCTGCTGCGCGCGCACGCCGAGGGCAGGCGCGGACTGGTGGGCCTCACCTTCGACGACGGTTACGCGGACTTCGTGGACGAGGCCCTGCCGCTCCTGCGCCGGTACGGCTTCACCGCCACCGTCTTCGTCCTGCCCGGACGCGACGGCGGTACCAACGAGTGGGACCCGAAGGGGCCGCGCAAGCCGCTCCTGACCCACGCGCAGATCGCCCGGCTCGCGCGTACCGGGATGGAGATCGGATCCCACGGGCTCTACCACCGCGACCTGACGGCACTGCCCGACGGGGAGCTCCACGCCGAGACCCGGCGCAGCCGCGAGCTCGTCCGGGAGCTCACCGGAACGTCCCCGGAGGGCTTCTGCCACCCGTACGGCTACGCCGACAAGCGGGTGCTCGACTCGGTGCGCGAGGCCGGCTACGCGTACGGATGTGCCCTGCAACCCGGCATTCTCGTGGGCGAGTTCGCGCTTCCGCGCACCCATGTCAGCCACGCCGACCAGGGCCTGCGGCTGCGCGCGAAGGAGCTGCGGCACCACATGCGCCACCGGGCGGGACGCACGCCCTCGGGGCCGGTGCCCTCGGGCCCTCTCGCGGAGGCCCGCCGGTGAAGGTCCTGCATGTCATCACGGGCCTGGGCATCGGCGGTGCGGAACAGCAGTTGCGACTGATGATCCGTCACCTGCCGGTCCCGTGCGACGTGGTGACGCTCACCAACCCCGGGGCGGTGGCCGAAGGGCTGCGCGCCGACGGGGTACGCGTCACCCACCTCGGCATGGCGGGGAACCGCGATCTGCGGGCGGTGGGCCGGCTCACCCGGCTCGTGCGCCGGGGAGCGTACGACCTCGTGCACACCCATCTCTACCGGGCCTGCGTCTACGGGAGGATCGCCGCGAGACTGGCCGGGGTCCGTGCCGGGGTCTTAACCGAACACTCCCTGGGGCACGCGGAGATCGAGGGCCGCCCGCTGACCGCCGGTACCCGCGCGCTCTACCTGGGAACCGAGCGGCTGGGGTCCGCGACCGTCGCGGTCTCCCCCACCGTGGCCGGGCGGCTGCGGGAGTGGGGTGTGCCCGAGGAACGCATCCACCTGGTGCCGAACGGCATCGACGCGCGGGCGTTCCGGTTCGACGCGGAGTCCCGGCGCGCCACCCGTGCCCTCCTCGGCCTTCCCCAGGACGCCTTCGTGGTCGGGGGCGTGGGGCGGCTGGTCCCGGGCAAGCGGTTCGACGTCCTCGTGCGGGCCGTCGCGGCGCTGCCCGGCGTGCGGCTGGTGCTCGCCGGGGAGGGGCCGGAGCTCGCGTCGTTGCGGGCCCTGGCCGAGCGGCTCGGCGCGGCGGACCGGGTCAGGTTCCTCGGAGCGTGCGACGCCTCGGGGCCCGGCCCCGACGTGCCCGCGGTGCTGGGCGCGGTCGACGTGTTCGTCTCCGCCTCCCGCGAGGAGTCGTTCGGGCTGGCCGTCGTGGAGGCGCTCGCCTCGGGTCTGCCCGTGCTGCACCAGGCCTGCCCCGCGCTCGACGACCTCCCCGCCGGCAGTTCCCCCGGCGCCCGCCGCATCTCCGGTGACCCCACCGAACTCGCCTCCGCCCTGCGGAGTCTGGCGGATCTCGGCCCCCAGCGTCTTTCCCCGCCCGCCGCCGTCGCCGCGTACGACATCCGGCGCAGCAGCCACCACCTCATGGACGTGTACCGCCACGTCCTCGCCACGTCCCGTCCCCTGGAAAGAGCAGAGTCATGACCGAAACCCCCGCCCAGAACCAGGCCTCTCCCGGACGCACCCGCAGGCTCCGCTCGGCTCTCCGCCCGCCCGTCTGGTGGCCGCTGCCCGCCTGCGCCCTGCTGGGCGCCGCCTGCGGAATCTCCTACGGCCTGCTCACGCCGAAGAGTTACGAGGCGACCGGGTACGCGATGACCGTCGCGGCGACGAAGACCACCGACCCGGCGGCGGCGCTCGGGTACGCGCAGTCGTACGGGCGGCTGGCGACCGGCGACGCGACCCTCGGCTACGCGCAGGGCGCCGCGGGCGAACCGCTGCAAAAGCTGCGGGGCCACGTCCGGGCGGAGACCTCCCCCGACTCGCCGATGATCGCGGTCACCGGCACGGCCCGCCGGCCCCGGCAGGCGGCGGAGATCGCGGACGCCGTCGTCGAGGCCCTCATCGTGAGCGGGGGCCACGTCTCCAAGGACACCGGGGTGAAGCTGATCCAGTTCACCCACGCCGTCGCGCCGAGCGACCCGGCGTCGCCTTCCGTGCCGCTCTCCGCGGCCGTGGGCGGCAGCGCGGGCGGGCTCGTCGGCGGGCTGCTGCTCCTCGTCCGCCGCCGCCCCGAGGAGCAGCCGGCCCCGGCTCCGGCCGCCCCGGTCCCCGGCCCCGCGCACGAGGCCGAGTCCCTGGTGCCCGAGGAGCGGGAGCCCGCGCGATGACACCCCTGCCGAGAGGCTCTTCGAGCGTCACGCTCTGCCGGGACGGCCGGGAGTTCGCCGCGCTCGCGACCGAGTGGGACGCCCTGCACCGGCGCTGCCCGTCGGCCACCCCGTTCCAGAGTCATGCCTGGCTGCACTCCTGGTGGCTGTCGTACGGGCAGGACGCGAATCTCCGGGTCGTCCTGGTGCGGCGCGGCGGGCGGCTGGCCGGCGCCGCGGCGCTGCTGCTCACCCACCGGCCGATGCCGGTGCTGATGCCGATGGGCGGGGCGATCTCGGACTTCTTCGACGTCCTCGTCGACGAGGAGTCCGGGGACGCGGAGGCCGGGGCGGTGGTCGACGCCTTGGCGCGCGGCCTCCACCGGGCCGCCCGCTCCAGCGTGATCGACCTGCGCGAGGTTCGCCCCGACGCCCTGGCGCAGCGGGTCTTCGCCGGCTGGGCCGGGCCCCGCGTCCGGCTCACGGACTCCACCTGCATGGAGTTGCCGGCCGCGCCGCTCGCCACGCTGGCGCAGGAGATGTCGGGATCCCGCGCCCAGCGGGTGCGGGCCAAGCTCCGGAAGGTGGAGGCGCTGGGCGTCGTGTGCCGGGAGGTCCCGGTCGAGCGGGTGGCCACGACGGTCGGCGATCTGCTGCGGCTGCACGCGTTGCAGTGGAGCGGGCGGGGCGTCAACCCCGAGCATCTGCGCCCCCGTTTCGCGGCCCATCTGACGCACGCCACGGGGCGGATGGTCCGCGACGGCGGGGCGACGCTCACGGAGTTCCTGCTGGACGGGGAGGTACTGGCGGCGAACCTGTCGCTGCACGCGGGTCCGCTGACCGGCTGCTACCTGTACGGCGCGCACCCTCTGCTGCGGGAGCGGAAGGTGGACGTGGCGACCCTGCTGCTGCGCGAGGTCTCCCGGCAGGCGGCTGCCGACGGGCGGCGGACGCTGAGTCTGCTGCGCGGCGCGGAGCAGTACAAGAGCTACTGGCAGCCGGTCTCGGTGGTCAACCAGCGGCTGCTGCTGTCCCGGCCGGGGCTCGAACCGGTGCTGCGGCTGCGCGCGGCGCAGGTGGCCGCGCGGGACCGGGCGGCCAGGACGGTGAAGGCGCGCTTCCCCGCGGCGCGGGACTGGCACGAGCGGTTCACCGCGCTGACGGGGGTGGGGCACTGAGCCATCCGGCGGAGCCGTACCCAGAACTTCCGTACCGATCCGTTACCGCCCGCCGCTCCCGGCGTTTGTCAGTCAGTGCGGGGCCGGAAGGCGCCGCAGCTCCACAACGAAACGTTCTTCCATAGGAGTTCTTGATGTCGCGTATCACGAAGGTCGCCGCCGTCCTGGCGGGAACCGGCGCCCTCATCGCCGGCGGTGCCGGCCTCGCCTCGGCCGACGCCGGGGCCGGTGCGGTCGCCGCGGGCTCCCCCGGTGTCGTCTCGGGCAACATCATCTCGGTGCCCGTGCACGTCCCGGTCAACGTCTGCGGCAACACGATCAACGTCGTCGGTCTGCTGAACCCGGCCTTCGGCAACACCTGCGTCAACGGCTCGGCCCCGCAGCCGCTCCAGCACGAGAACGCCTACGAGGGCGACCACGACGCGTACGGTCACTGACCGGACACGTACACGGCGGCCGGTCCCCCCTCCTCATCCCCGGAGGGGAGACCGGCCGCCGTGCCGTCCGGCGCCGTCCGCCGGAACACGCGGGGTCAGGCGTAGCGGTAGACGCGGCTGTGGTCGAGCAGCCCGGACGGCGCGACCCCCCAGGGCGGCAGCGGCTCGTTGCGGGCGAACACCCGGCCGCGTTGCGGATCGTCGCCGCTGAGTTCCCGGGCGGGCAGGTAGCCGGATCCCGGATGGGCCTTCTGCCAGCGGTCCCAGAGCCGGTCGATGAACGCGTGGTGCAGCCAGAAGACCGGGTCGTTCGGGGAGCCGGCCCCCGCCATCACGCCGCCGACCCAGCGGTGCACCTGGTTGTGGTTGCTGATCGCGCGCGCCCCCCGGATGCCCCATCCCTCCACCCGGTTGCGGAAGCCCGTGCGGCTGACGCTGTTCCACGGCTCGGCGTCGTACAGCGGGTCGTTCAGCGCTCCCCGCACGTCCTTCGCGGTGGGCAGGGCCACCGGATCGGCCGGCCGGCCGAAGTCACGGGTCAGGAACAGGTCGTCGGTGACGCCGTTGCTGACGGACCAGTTCCCCTCCCGGTACGCGAAGGGGCCCGTGGTGACCTGCCGGTCCCCCTCCCGTCCGTTGCCGCCGAGGAAGTCCGGTGTCCAGGGCGGTCCCTCCGGCGAGCGGTCCAGGGTCCAGTCCCAGTACGGCACGGACACCGTCGGGTCGGCCTCCCGCAGAGCCCGCTCGAACTCCAGCAGGTACTGGCGGTGCCAGGGAAAGAACGACGGGGTCATGTGTGCCGCGCGCGGCCGGTCCTCCCCGTCGGTGACGTAGAACTCGCGGTGCGTCGCCACGAAGTCGTCGTACCGCCCCGAGCGCTTGAGCGTGAGCACGGCATCGACGAACCGCTTCCGTTCGGTCCGGGTGAGATCGCGCTGGTTCTTTCGCGTGTACACCTTCCACCTGTCCTTCGGTCAGATGCTGTGGGGCGCGGCGGACAGCCGGGCCGTGCCCAGGACGTCGACCGCGGCGCGCGCCGCCGCGAGGGGCGTCGGATGCGACTCGTAGTGGGTGACCGCGGTGAGGCAACTCCCGTCGGCCCGGCGCATGAGATGCAGGGGAACGCCGTCGATGCTGGCCTCGGGGTGGAGACCGGCGCTCGCGGTCCGTACGCCGGGCGCGGCGGTGCCGCCCGGGGAAGCGTCCGCGCGCACCCGGATCGTCCGCCCCCGGTACGTCTCGGTGATCTCCCCCGGTCGCGCGGGTTCGGTGGCGCCGGGGCTCTTTGAGCCGCGGGCGACGATCGGCTCCCAGGCCGCCCCGGTTCCGGCCACGACCCCGACGGCGAAGACGGAGCGCAGCACCCCCCTGCGGGTGGCCGCGCTCCGTCCGCCCACGGGGCCTCGGGTCTTCCTGCTCCAACCCATCTGCGTCCGCCTTCCTGCCATTCCGGTGAGCTTGTCGGTACAGCTGTTCGTCGGTGAAACCGCTTGTCGGTGCGGCTGGTATCGACGCCCATCAGACGGGGTGCGCCACCCTCTGGCCCGTAACGGCTCGCCGTGCCGCCGGTCAATCCCTCAACCGTGGGAAATCCGGGCCGTTCGCGGCCACGTCGGGCCTCGGGTGTGCATGGCCGGGTCAGCATGGGAGTCCCGACTGCCGAAGGTGGTGGACATGAGCGTTCCCGGGCAGGTCCCCGGTGTCCGTGACGAGCGGCCGGAGGACGTCGATCTGGCGGACCCCGCGTTCTGGCGGCTGCCGCGCACCGAGCGGCTGCGGGCGTTCGAGACGCTGCGGGAGCTCGACGCTCCGGTGCGGTTCACCGCGCGCGGCGGCCGGGAGGCGGGGCTCTCCTTCTACGCCCTGGTGAAGCACGCCGACGTCAAGGCGGCCAGCCGCCGCGCGGACGTCTTCGCGAGCGCGCCGGGGGTCACCGTTCCGGAGCCCGCCCGCTGGGCGAAGGCCGTCTTCGGCAACTCCATGGTCAACATGGACGGCGCCGACCACGCGGGGCTCCGCCGGATCGTCTCCCGCGCCTTCACCCCGCGGCTGCTCGGCGAGGCGGAGGAGAACATCTCCCGGGTCACGCGCCGGCTGGTGGACGAGGCGGTGGCCGGCCGCTCCACCGACTTCATGCGGTCGGCGCCCGCGCGTCTGCCGTTCGAGGTCATCTGCGACCTGATGGGCGTCCCGGGTACGTACCGGCCGTGGATCGCCGCCCAGATCGACCACGCGTCGAGCCACGTCGGGGTGGAACGGCGCGGACTGGCCCGGATCCGGGTGCCCGGCCGGGGCCTGCGGTCGCTCGCCCGGATGCAGCTCGTGATGGCGCGCATCGCGCACGAGCGCCGCCGCCGGCCCACCGGTGACCTGATCTCGGCCCTGGTGAGGGCCGACGTGGACGGGCAGTCGCTCGGCGCCCGCGAACTCGGCGCCTTCTTCTCCCTGCTGCTGGTCGCGGGGGTCGAGACGACCCGGAACGCGCTGGCACACGGGATGGCGCTACTGTCCCGGTTCCCGGAGCAGCGCGCCCTGCTGGTGTCCGACCTGGACCGGTACGTCGACGGGGCCGTGGAGGAGATCGTCCGGCACTCGACGCCGATCATCCAGTTCCGGCGGACCGTCACCACCGAGCACGAGCTCGGCGGGCGCACCTTCCGGCCGGGCGACAAGGCCGTGCTCTTCTACGCCTCCGCCAACCGCGACGCCTCCGTGTTCGCGGACCCGGACCGCTTCGACATCACCCGCTCGCCCAACCCGCATCTGGGGTACGGGGGCGGCGGCCCGCACCACTGCCTCGGGGCGCACCTGGCCCGCCTGGAGATGCGGGCGCTCTTCACGGAGGTGCTCACCCGGACCGACACCGCGCGGGCGCTCGGCGAACCGGAGCTGGTGGATTCCAGCTTCGACAACCGGGTCCGCGGTCTGGCACTGACCTTCGATTCCGTCCCGACGCCGTAGGTGGTGTCCGCCCGTGGGGCCGAGCCGCCGCCGGACCGGCCGGACGTCCACCGCTACCGAGGAGCAGCCGTGTCCCGTAGTCGCCGTATCGTCAATCTCTGTGTGGGCACGGTCGCCGCCGGTGTGCTCGCCGTCAGTGGTGCCTCCGGTTTCCGGGTCACCGAGGCGGGTACGGCGGACGGCGCCGGACCGCATGTCGATCCGCGCAGCACGGCGGTCGGTGCCTATCTGGACTACGGCCCCGACGGCGTGGCGCGCATGGCGGAGATGTCCCGGTGGCTCGGCGGGAAGGAGCTGCGCGTCGGGCACAGCTACCTCCCCGGGGACCTCTGGGTGAACATCGAGGGCTCCGTCGACTTCCTGGGCGCGTGGGCACAGTGGCGGCAGGCGCGGAACGACCGGATGTTCGTCCTCAACACGCCGATGCTGGAGCGGAACGAGGAGCGGGTCTCGGACGCCACCGTGCGTCTGCGGCTGCGGTCGGGTGCGGCGGGCCTGTACGACCGGCACTTCCGCAAGCTCGCCGAGCGGCTGGTGGGGCTGGGCATCCCGGACACCGTGATCGTGCTCGGCTGGGAGATGAACGGCACCACCTACGCCCACCGCTGCGGGCCCGACCCGGCGGCCTGGAAGGCGTACTGGCAGCGGATCGTCACCGCCATGCGCTCGGTCGAGGGCCAGCGGTTCCGCTTCGACTTCGCGCCGAGCCGGGGGCGGGACGCGGTGCCCTGGACCGACTGCTATCCCGGTGACGACTTCGTGGACATCGTCGGCATGGACTCCTACGACCAGCCGCCGGGCGAGAACTTCGACGACCAGGTGTTCGGCGAATACGGGCTGCAGAAGCACGTGGACTTCGCCGCCGAGCACAAGAAGCCGATCTCCTACCCGGAGTGGGGGCTCTTCCGCAACGGCGACAACCCCGAGTACATGCGCCGGATGCTCGAATGGATGGATCTCCACCCGCCCGTCTACCAGACGATCACGGACTACTGCCCGCACGGGGTGTGGGGGTGCGACGGGAACCCGGCCGCGTCGAAGCTCTACCGGTCCTTCCTCAGTGACGAGAACCGGCCGCTCCCGGTGGATACCTCCTCCGCGCCGGGACCGGCCGAATGGTGCTTCCCGCTGTCGCTGAGCGACTGGTTCACCGACTGGACGAAGAGCCGGCGGATCTGTGTGAAGCTCTGAGCCCGCCGGCTCAGACGAGGGCGTCGCTCCCGGCGGCCCGGAACCAGGTGGGGCCGTCGGTGAGGGACTGCTTGATCCGGAAGCGCGCGAACTCGGCCAGCGGCGGCAGCGCGTCCAGGGCGAACCAGGCGACCTCCAGCGACTCGTCGTCGTTGACGCGCGGCTCGCCGCCGGTGGCCCGGCACCGGAAGGTGATGTCGAGGTACTGGCAGTGGTCCCCGTTCGGGTACTCCACGGGCTTCAGCGCCTCGGTGAGCACCACGCGTTCGGCCACGCAGCGCACGGCCGTCTCCTCGAACACCTCGCGCACGGCGGTCTGCGCGGGCTCCTCGCCGGGTTCGGGGATGCCGCCGATGACCGACCACTTGCCGGTGTCGGCCCGCTTGCCGAGGAGGACCCGGCCGTCCTCGTCGAAGACGACCGCGCTCACCCCGGGCAGGAGAAGCAGCTGGTGGCCGGCGGTGGCCCGGATCGCGCGGATGAAGTCGGGAGTAGCCATGGACCAGAGCCTAACGTGAGGGTCGAAGGGCGCGGCGGCGCCGGATGGAGCGGACGGCGACGAGGACGAGACCGGCGGCGGCGAACAGGGCGATGGCCCCTTCGGGGAGTGCGCCCATCCGGGTGGCGGGGGTCAGCGAGGACCGCAGGGGCACCTCGTCCACGAGCGCCGCGGGGGTGAAGAAACCGGACTTCTCCATGAGCGTGCCGTCCGGGCGGATGACGGCGCTGACTCCGCTGGTGACCGGTACGACGACGGCGCGGCCGTGCTCCACCGCCCGTACCCGGGACATGGCGAGCTGCTGGTAGGTCATCTCGGTGCGGCCGAAGGTGGCGTTGTTGCTCGGCACGGCGATCAGCTGACCGCCGGCCTTCACGGTGTCGCGCACGGCGTCGTCGAACGCGGCCTCGTAGCAGGTGACGAACCCGACCTTCGTACCCGCGAGGTCGAACACGCCGACCTTGGTGCCGGAGCCGAAGTCACGCTGGACGCGGTCGACGTCCTTGCTGAAGACGCGGGCGACCGAGCGCATCGGCATGTACTCGCCGAACGGCTGGATGTGCCGCTTGTCGTACGTGTCCAGGGGGCCCTTCTCCGGGTCCCACTGGATCAGTGTGTTGCGCAGCTTGCCGGTGTCGGGTTCGACGACCGCGCCGACCACGGTGGGGACGCCGATGGCCCGGACCGCCCGGTCGATGACGTCCCAGGCGTCGGCGTTGCGGTAGGGGTCGAGGTCGGAGGAGTTCTCCGGCCAGAGGACGAAGTCCGGCTGGGGCTCCTTGCCCGCCTTCACGTCCGCCGCGAGCTGCTCCGTGACCCGGGCGTGGTTGTCGAGCACGGCGCGCCGCTGGGAGTTGAAGTCCAGGCCGAGACGCGGCACGTTGCCCTGGATCGCGGCCACGGTCGCGGTGCCGTCCTCCGGGGAGTTGTCGACCAGCGGGAGCGAGCCGAAGGCGCCCGCGACGGGGACCAGCACCGCCGCCGCGGCCATCGCGGTCGCCGCGCGCGGGAGCTCTCCGGTCGAGCGGTACGCGCGGACCCGCCGGACCACCTCGAAGAGGCCGAACCCGCAGAGGACCACGGCGAAGGAGAGGAGCGGAGTACCGCCGAGCGCGGCGATCGGCAGGAAGACGCCGTCGGCCTGGCCGAAGGCGATCTTGCCCCAGGGGAACCCGCCGAACGGCACGCGGGCCCGGACCGCCTCGTCGAGGGTCCAGACGGCCGCCGCCCAGAACGGCCAGTACGCCAGCCTGGTCACGGCGGCGATCCCGACGCAGCCCACCGCGACGAAGAGCGCCTCGGCCGCGGCCAGGGCCAGCCACGGGACGGGGCCGACGTCCTCCCCGGTCCAGTGCAGCAGCGGCAGCGTGAAGCCGAGCCCGGCCAGCAGGCCCAGGCCGAACGCGGCGCGCGGGCGGCGTTCGTACAGGACCCAGCCCAGCAGGGCGAAGCCGGGGAGCACCAGCCACCACAGGGGCCGGGGCGGGAAGCTCACGTACAGCAGCGCTCCGGAGAACACGGCCGCGGCGGGCCGGGCCCAGGTGAGCCACCGCCCCCGGGGACGCGACTCGGGAACGGGCGACGGTTCATCGACGGAGGTGATGGTGGCGCTCACCTGCGGGAGTCTACGGGCGGTCGCTGTGGGCGCGGCAGCGGGGAGACCTGATGTCCGGAGCCGTCCGGCGGGGGGCGCCCGGCGATCCCGGGGTCAGGCTTCGGAGGGCTTGCCGGCCGCCGGGAGGCGGAGCCGGTCGCGGATGAACCGTACGGCGGCCTCCGCGTTGTCCACGGTGACGGTGAAGGAGCGGCCGTCGCCGAGCCGGAGCAGCAGCGCCTCGCCCCTGCGCACCACGACGGCGGTGCCCTGTTCGGGGCGCCAGCGGTATCCCCACCCGCCCCACTGGCGCGGGGTCACGCGGGGGACGAACTCGGCGCCCACGACGTGGGTGAGCAGGATGCGGCGGCGCGGCAGCCCCATGTGGCCGCAGCGGACCTCCAGGGCGTCGCCGTCCACCTTCACCGCGACATGGACGAAGGCGAGGGTGCCGTAGAGCATCAGGAGTCCGGCGGCGACGCAGCCGACCACCGACATGACCAGGGGGGCGACCCCGGAGGTCCAGTTGGAGTCGAGGGCGATCTCGACCCCGAGGGCCAGACACGCCGCTCCCACGAAGGCCAGCAGCCACTGGGCGCGGTTGGTCGCCTTGCCGGTCCACACGGTGGACGGCGCCTGGGTCGAGCCGTGCGCGGCACGGCCGGGGTGGTCCGTCATGCTCAGCAGCGTACCCATGACCCGCACCCTCGGGACGGGTGCCGGACGGCCGATCGGGCGGTGGCCCGGGTCAGCGGGAGACGCCCGCGCCCCGCAGCAGCCTGCCTTCGGCGTAGGTGAGAGCGGCTTCCGGGAGGTCCGCCTCGCGCCCGCCGAGGAGGACGGTGAGGGAACCGGTCGGTTCGGCCGACGGAGCGGGTTCGGCGCCGATGCGGCGGAGCGCCTGGGCGGCCACGGCACCGGCGGAGCCGTGCAGGACGACCGGGGGGCGACCCGGCCGCCGCAGGGCGTCGGCAACGCGGTCGGCGACCAGCTCGTAGTGGGTGCAGCCGAGGACCACCGTGCGGACGTCGGCGGGGGTGAGAGCGGCGGCGGCGGCCACCGCGCGGTCGATCGCGGCGTCGTCGGCGTACTCGATGGCGTCGGCCAGGCCCGGGCAGGGCACCTCGGTGACGTCCACGTCGGCCGCGAACTCCTGGATCAGCCCGCGCTGGTAGGGGCTGCCGGTGGTGGCCGGGGTGGCCCAGATGGCGAACGGGCCGCCGGCGGTCGCCGCGGGCTTGATCGCCGGTACGGTGCCGATGACCGGCAGTGCGGGCTCCAGCGCGGCGCGCAGCGTGGGCAGCGCGCGCACGGACGCCGTGTTGCAGGCGACGACCAGCGCGTCCGGCCGCAGGGCCGCGGCGGCGCGGGCCACGGCGAGCGCGAGCGCGGTGACGTCCTCGGGACCACGCGGCCCCCAGGGCATGGTGGCGGGGTCCGAGGAGAGCACCAGATCGGCGTCCGGGCGCAGTCTGCGCACCTCGGCGGCTGCCGCCAGCAGTCCGATTCCTGAGTCCATGAGCGCGATCTTCACCCGGTCACCTTATGCCACCCCCCTCCGCGACCGGTCGGAGTGGGGCAGACTCGGCGGATGAGCGCCGTTGCCTGGATCGCCGTGGGTTCCCTGATCGCGTGGGTGTGGCTGCTGCTCGGCCGGGGGTTCTACTGGCGTACGGACCAGCGGTTGCCGGTGCGGTCCGAACCGGCGCGCTGGCCCTCCGTCGCCGTCGTCGTGCCGGCCCGGGACGAGGCGCCGATCCTGCCGGTGAGCCTTCCCTCCCTGCTGGCGCAGGACTATCCGGGGGAGGTCTTCGTCGTCCTCGTCGACGACTGCAGCTCGGACGGCACCGGGGATCTCGCGCGGGAACTGGCGGACCGGTGCGGCGGGCTGGAGCTCCAGGTCGTCTCCCCGGGCGAACCGGAGCCGGGGTGGACGGGCAAGCTGTGGGCGGTGCGGCACGGGATCGCGGTGGCGCGGCGGCGGAACCCGGAGTTCCTGCTGCTGACCGACGCCGACATCGCCCACGAGCCGGACAGTCTGCGGGAGCTGGTGGCGGCGGCCGGGCCGGCGGGCCCGGACGGTTACGCCCTGGTCTCCCAGATGGCCCGGCTCCGGGTGGAGAGCTGCTGGGAGCGGCTCGTCGTGCCCGCCTTCGTCTACTTCTTCGGGCAGCTCTTCCCCTTCCGCCGGGTGAACCGGGCGGCGTCGCGGACCGCCGCGGCGGCCGGGGGCTGCGTGCTGCTGCGCGACGAGGCCGCGGTCCGGGCCGGGATCCCGGAGTCCATCCGGCAGGCGGTGATCGACGACGTGTCGCTGGCGCGGGTGGTCAAACGCACCGGAGGCCGGATCTGGCTGGGTCTCGCCGAGCGGGTGGACAGCGTCCGCCCCTATCCGGGGCTCGGGGAGCTGTGGCGGATGGTCTCGCGGAGCGCGTACGCACAGCTGCGGCACAGCCCGCTGCTGCTCGCGGGTACGGTGCCGGGTCTCGCCCTCGTCTACCTGGCGCCGCCGGTGACGCTGGTGACCGGTTCGGCCCTGGTCGATCCGGCGGCCTCGTGGGCCGGGGGGCTGGCGTGGACGGTGATGACGGTGACGTACCTGCCGATGCTGACGTACTACCGCCAGTCGCTCTGGCTCGCGCCCCTGCTCCCCTTCACCGCCCTGCTGTACCTGCTGATGACCGTGGACTCGGCCGTCCAGCACTACCGGGGGCGGGGGGCCGCCTGGAAGGGGCGTACCTACCCCCGGCCGGAGACCTGGCCGGGGACCCGGCCGGAGACCACGCCGGAGACCCGGCCGGAGGCCGCGCCGGAGCAGTGAGGCGGGCCGGGGCGCGAGGCCGCACACCCCATTCCGGGGCGGGTGCCGGGGGCCCTGTCCACATCCGCCCGAACCGGGCGTTTCGGGACCTTACGACTGCCCGACATGACGCCCTTTACACGATCACTACACACCACGGTGACCCTTTATGGGAAGTTCGCTCGCATTGGTGAACTCAGCTGGCGCACAACTCGGGAAACAACCTTCTGGGCGGCCTCCCCAACTCGCACATCGTGGGCTTAACTTAGGTGGCATGACCTCCCCCCGCTCCAGCTACGGAAGCGGCTACTACGCCGCACCGTCGTTCGCCGACACTCCGATCTACGACTCCCTGGTCGCGGAGCGAGGCACGCCTCAGATCGCACCGATCCGAGTGCCCGCCGCCTACGAGACCGGCAACAGCTACCTCCCCGCGCTGCCGTCCTCGCTGCCGGCCCTTCCCGCCGCTCCTTCCCAGCCCGTCGGCTCCTACGGCTACCAGCAGCCGTTGGCGCAGCCGTACCAGCCGCAGGCTCCGATGCAGCCCGCGCAGATGCAGCCCGCGCAGCTGCAGCACGCCCCCGCGCCGTACATCCCGCAGCAGCCCTCCCCCGCGCGGGGATACCCGCAACAGCAGACGCCCGCCCGGGGGTTCCCGGCGCAGCAGACCCCGCCGCGGGGCTTCCCCCAGCAGCAGGCTCCGATGCGCGGCGGCTACCCGCAGCAGCAACAGCCGCCGCGGCCCGCGCCCGCCACCGGCTACGAGGCGATGCGGCCGGCGGCGCCGCGCCCCGCGCCGGCGCCTTCGCCGTACGAGGACCCGTACGACCAGCCGTACCAGGGCCGGGGGTACTGACGGGGCGACCGGCCGCACCCGGTCCGGGGGTGAACGGCCCCGGTCGTGGCCGCGGGCGGGTGCGTGCGGAGGCCTCGCGGAACGCTGACAAAATGGCCGGATGGTTCATCCCGTTCTGAGCTCCCTCCACCTCCACCCCGTCAAGTCGCTGGCGGCCCTGGCCGTCGACGGCGCCGTCGTCGAGCCGTGGGGACTCGCCGGCGACCGTCGCTGGATGCTGGTGGACGGGGCGGGCACAGCAGTCACACAGCGTCAGGAACCCCGTCTGGCGGGGATCTCCGCGAGGCCGCTGCCGGACGGCGGGGTGGAACTGGCCGCGCCCGGCAGGCCGCCGTTGGAGGTGGCGGTGCCGAAGCGCGCGGACACGGTCGTCGTGGAGCTGTTCGGCACAAGGCTCGAGGTCGTGGAGGCGGCACCGGCCGCGCGGGCCTGGCTGAGCGGGTTTCTCGGTACGGAGGTCCGGCTCGTCCATCAGGACGAGCCGTCGTTCCGGAGGCCCCTCAACCCGAAGTACGCGCGGCCCGGGGAGACGGTCAGCCTCGCGGACGGCTACCCGCTGCTGCTGACCACCGTCGCCTCGCTGGACGCCCTCAACGCGCTGATCGCGAACGGCGACCACCCGCACGAGGGCCCGCTGCCGATGAACCGGTTCCGCCCCAACGCCGTGGTGGACGGCACCGGCGCCTGGGAGGAGGACGGCTGGCGGCGGGTCGCGATCGGCCCGGTCGCCTTCCGGGTGGCGAAGCCGTGCCGGAGATGCGCGATCACCACCATCGACCAGTCGACGGCACGACGCGGCAGGGAACCGCTGCGCACGCTCGCCCTGCACCGCAGGACGGGGACGAAGCTGCTCTTCGGCATGCACCTGGTGCCCGAGGGCACGGGGGCCGTCCGGGTCGGGGACCCGGTCCGCGTGCTGGAGTGAGCCGCGCCCCGCGGCGGCGGCCCGGGGCCGGCCGGGAACGGACGGGGGGCGGATGGGCGTTGGGGGTGGTGAGGCCGCCCTCCGCGCTCCCCCGGGTGTGCACGGGCGCTTCGAGCGGGCGCGGGCGCTCGGACGGGTGTGTGCGCTCCTGACGGGTGCATGCGCTCGGACGGGCGGCGCATGGGGAAAAAGGCGAGGGGGCGACAGCTGTGCGAGCGGTCTCGGGGGTCTGGCGCTGGCGGCACAATCCACTGTGCCGGGACACCGACCGCCGCGAGGCGTGGCTGGCTCTGTGCGCACTCGTGCTGGTGCTGGTCGTCGCGCCCGCCGTCGGCTGTCTCTGCGCCCTGTCCGCCGACTCCGGCCTGCGCGACACGATCCGCGAGCAGCGGGCCCACCGTCACCGGGTGGGCGCGGTCGTGGTCGGTGTGTCCGCGCGCCCGGCCGCGTTCCCCGGCGACCCCGAGGGCGGGGCCGGTCCCGCGACCTGGCAGTCGGTGACGGCGAGGTGGAAGGCGCCGGACGGCCGCGAGCGGCACGGCACGGTGCCGGCCGCGGCGCGCGTGCACAAGCCCGGCGAGCGGGTGTGGATTTGGACCGACGACCGGGGCGCTCTCGCCCCGCGCCCCATGGACGCGGGCACCGCGGCGATCCACGCGGGACTGGCCGGTGCGGGCGCGTTCCTGCTGACGGCCGGTGCCGTGGAGGCGGCCCGGCGGACCGGAGTGCGGTTCATGGTGCGGCGGCGGTACGAACGGCTGGACCGCGCCTGGGCGGCGGTGGGCCCCGACTGGGGCAGAACCGGAACGGGTTCCTGAACGCGGGCGCGAACTCCGCGCGGGGCCCCGCGGCACGGGTTCCCCGGCGTCCCGCAGCACCCTGCCGGGCGGACCGACGGCCTTGCGCGGAGCCCCACTTCGGGAAGGCCGGGGCGGGAGTCGTCAACTCCCGCCCCCGGCGCGCGCTACGGTGGACCGGCCCGCCCTTCCCCTCGGCAGGGCGGACCCGCCCGCGCCGTCGTCGGAAGGCCGACGGCACCCCGCGGTCGCACGACGGTGCGTACGGACACGAGGGATCGCACACAGCACGAGGTGGGGGCAGAACAGCGCCATGGCACAGGGCACGGTCCAGGTCACGCACACCGGCACATCGCGATGGCGGCGGCGCACCGGCGAGTACCCCTCGCTCGGCGCGGCCCTGGAAGCGGCGGCCGAGGGCGACGTCCTCACGATCGCTCCGGGAACGTACCGGGAGAATCTCGTCGTCCAGCGGGCGGTCACGCTGCGTGGCCCCGAGGGGGCCGTCGGCTCGGTGCGGATCGCCCCGGTGGACGGCGTGCCGCTCACCGTCCGGGCCTCCGCGATCATCCAGGACCTGCACGTGGAGGGCCAGGACTCGGCGGCCCCCGCGGTGCTGGTGGAGGGCGGTGCCCCCGACCTCGTGGACCTGCGGATAGTGACCCGTTCAGCCGCCGGGATCGAGGTCCGGGGCGCCGGCCGCCCCACCGTGCGGCGGTGCACGGTCGACAATCCGGCGGGGGTCGGGATCGCCGTCCTGGACGGCGCGGGCGGCGTGTTCGAGGAGTGCGAGGTCGTTTCGGCGGGTCAGTCCGGCGTGTCGGTGCGCGACGGCGCCCATCCCCGGCTCGACCGGTGCCGGGTCCACCACTCCTCCGGCTCGGGGCTGAGCGTGACCGGTGAGGGCAGCGGGCTGGAGGCCGTGGGCTGCGAGGTGTACGAGGTCAAGGGCAGCGGGGTCCAGGTGACCGCGCGCGCCTCGGCCCATCTCACCGACTGCACCGTGCACCGCACTTCCGGCGACGGCATCACGCTGGACACCGACGCCGTGCTGACGCTCGCCGACTGCGACATCCACGACATCCCGGAGAACGCCGTCGACCTGCGCTCCCGCTCGGTGCTGACGCTGACCCGCTCGACGGTCCGCCGGTTCGGCCGCAACGGTCTCTCGGTGTGGGACCCCGGTACCCGGGTCGACGCCAACCAGTGCGAGATCCACGACAGCACGGGCGACTACCCCGCCGTCTGGGTGAGCGACGGGGCCACGGTGATACTGGACGCCTGCCGCGTCCACGACGTGCCCGACGCCCTGTTCGTGCTCGACCGGGGCTCCCGTGCCGACGTGGTGGACAGCGATCTCACCCAGATCCGCAACACCGCCGTCTCGGTGAGCGACGGGGCCACCGCGCAGCTGGACGACTGCCGTATCCGCGAGGCGTCCACCGGCGCCTGGTTCCGCGACCACGGCAGTGGCGGCACGCTCAACAACTGCACCATCGACGCGGCGCAGACCGGGGTCATCGTCACCAAGGGCGCCGATCCCACCATCGAGCGCTGCACGGTCACCTCGCCGGCCGAGGCCGGGTTCTACGTCTCCGCCGAGGGCCGGGGCACCTTCCACGGCTGCCGGGTGACCGGCAGCGAGGGGTACGGCTTCCATGTGATGGACGGGTGCCGCACCACCCTCACCCGCTGCCGTACCGAGCGCTGCGCGCGGGGCGGTTACGAGTTCCCCGAGGGCACCTCCCACGACGGGTCGGGCGGTGCCGGACCGGTCGTGGAGGACTGCACCAGCGACGAGAGCGCCCTGCGCGGGACCCCCGCCGCGCCGGCCGCGCCCGTACTCACCGCGACCCAGGCGGCGGCGCCGGGACTGCTCGGCTCGCTGCCCGCGCAGCGCGCCTCGGCGCCCTCCGCCGCGCCCGTGCCCGACGTCCCGGACGAGCCGGCCCGCGACTCCGAAGCGGTCCTGGGCGAACTGGACGCGCTGGTGGGGCTGGAGAGCGTCAAGCGGGAGGTCCGGGCGCTGACCGACATGATCGAGGTGGGGCGCCGGCGGCAGCGGGCGGGTCTGAAGGCCGCCTCCGTCCGCCGCCACCTCGTCTTCACCGGCTCCCCCGGCACCGGCAAGACCACGGTGGCCCGGCTGTACGGCGAGATCCTGGCCTCCCTCGGCGTGCTGGAGCGCGGCCACCTGGTCGAGGTCTCCCGGGTGGACCTGGTCGGCGAACACATCGGCTCGACCGCCATCCGCACCCAGGAGGCGTTCGACCGCGCCCGGGGCGGAGTCCTCTTCGTGGACGAGGCGTACGCCCTCTCTCCCGAGGACTCCGGCCGGGACTTCGGGCGGGAGGCCATCGACACCCTGGTGAAGCTGATGGAGGACCACCGCGACGCCGTGGTGGTGATCGTGGCCGGCTACACCCACGAGATGGAGCGGTTCCTCACCGTCAACCCCGGTGTGGCGTCGCGCTTCTCGCGGACCATCACCTTCGGCGACTACCAGCCGGACGAGCTCCTGCGGATCGTCCGGCAGCAGGCCCAGGAGCACGAGTACACCCTCGCCGAGGGCACCGGCGAGGCGCTCACGAAGTACTTCACGGAGCTGCCCAAGGGGCCCGCCTTCGGCAACGGCCGCACGGCGCGCCAGACCTTCGAGTCGATGGTGGAGCGGCACGCGGGCCGGGTCGCCCAGCTCGCCGAGGCGAGCACGGACGACCTGACCCTGCTCTACCCGGAGGACCTGCCCGAACTCCCCTGACCCTCCGCGCTCGGGTGCCCGGCCCCGTCGCCGCCCTGCCGGGGCAGTACGGGGCCGAGTTCGGCGAGCAGCGCGGCGCGTTCCTGGGCGAACGCCGGGTCGGCCTGGTAGTCGGAGTGGCCCAGGATGGGTTCGGGCAGCGGCAGTTCGGCGGTGCGGCCGTGCACCAGCGGGTCCTTCAGCGGTCCGCGGTCGACCTCGGGACGTCCGGCGGCTCCGCCGACCCGGACGGGTCCTCCTATCGGGTCGGTGGCCCGCCACAGGTTGCGCCAGCAGTGCACCGATCCGTGCAGCCCGCGCAGTGCGGCGGGACCGAAGTAGGCCGGGAACCATCGACCGTACAGGCGTTCGACAGGTGATCCGTAGGTGAGGAGGGCGACCCTGCGGCGGGTGACGGCCGGGAGCTGCCAGACCGCGGAAGCCGCGAGCACGCTGCCCTGCGAGTGGCCCGAGATGACGAGCCGGCCGCCGGTCCTGGCCGTCCAGGCGGACATCCGGGACGCGAGGTCGGGCACGGCCCGTTCCGCGTAGCAGGGCGGCGCGAAGGGGTGGGCGGCGCGCGGCCAGTACGTGCCGACGTCCCAGAGGATGCCGATGGTCCGCCGGGCCGAGGCGTCGCGGTAGGCCCGCCGGCCGGAGGCGACGAAGAGCACGAAGCCGAAGCCGACCATCCAGGACCCCGTCGACTGCGCGGCCTCGGCCGCGGATTCGAGGAAGGGACCGGTTCCGTCCATGGCCCGGCCCGGCACCTGCCCGGTGGCCCAGGAGCCCGCCAGCGCGGCGGCGCCCAGCAGCAGGGTGGCCCCGGACAGCAGTCCGATGATCCAGGGCGCCTCGTCGGTGAGCCGGGCGGTGGCCCGTACCCGTGCGATCTGCCGGGTGCGCCCGCGCTCGGGGGTGCGGCCCTCGTACTCCGGCGCGTACTCGGCGGCGACGACCGGCTCGGT
Source organism: Streptomyces sp. NPDC060184 (assembly GCF_042728795.1). Taxonomy (NCBI): domain Bacteria; kingdom Bacillati; phylum Actinomycetota; class Actinomycetes; order Kitasatosporales; family Streptomycetaceae; genus Streptomyces; species Streptomyces sp. NPDC060184. The sequence continues at coordinate 28,307 of NZ_JBHWYX010000022.1, read as the reverse complement.
GCGGCGGGTCAGGCGGGCGGTACGGACCAGGAGCACGCCCACGGGGACCAGGAGGACGAGGAGCAGCACCGGGAGCACCGAGGCCTGCCAGCTCAGCAGGACGGGCGGACCTCCTATGGCCGAGCCCGCTCCCATGCCGGGGGTGCCCGGACCGTCGAGCCAGTCGGCGACCCGCTGGGCGAGTCCGCCGGTCATCACCCCGCCCAGCGCGCACGCCAGCATGGCGATCGCCGGCCCGCCCAGCCCGTACAGCGAGGTGCGGGCGTCGGGGGCGTGGCGGTGGAGGCTCAGGGCGACGGCGGCGAGCGCGACCACGAGGAGGCCCTGGCCGACCGTGAGCGCCCGGAAGGTGTCCTCGCCCGCGACGAGCGCGCCCGAGGAGGTCCAGCCGGGCCGCGACCAGGCCGCGTGGAGGAGGGAGAGCGCCAGCAGGACGAGGGCGGCGGACGGGAGGAAGGTGATGACCGCGCCGTCCAGGCGGTGGTCGAGGCGGCGCTCGCTGCGGCCCCGGCGGCAGACGACGGCGAGGACGAGGAGGGCGCAGAGCGCCAGCGCGGTGGTCAGCAGGCGGCCGAGGAGCGCGGGTCCGGGGCCGGAGTGGGCCCCGTCGTAGTCGGCGGCGGCCAGCTCGACGAAGACGGCGACGGTGAGGAGCCCCGCGGCGGTGTGCGCGGCGCGCAGCCGGGCGACCAGGCGTCGCCCGTACCAGAAGCCGGGGCGGCCGAGGGCGGGGCGCGTGGCGGGCACCGGCGTGTCGTCGGGATGTGGTGTGTCGCCGTGCCGGCCGCCGCCCAGGTCGCCGTCCGGGCCGCCGCGCGAGTCGCCACGCGCGTCGCCTCGCGCGCCGGTGCCGAGGAAGGGGCGCTGGGACTCGTACGCGCTCCAGGTGCGGTTGGACAGGTACCAGAGCAGGGTGACCAGGGCGGTGGGCAGCACCGCCGCGAGGGCGAGCCGCCTGCCGGGCTGGGACCACCAGCCGCCCTGTTCGGAGGAGAGGAAGCCGAGCCAGGACCGCCGGTCCGAACAGGCGGACACGCCGGCGCACTGCCAGGCCACGAGGTCGAGCGCCACCTCGCAGGCCGCCGCCGTCAGCAGCACGGTGAGGCTGAGCGCGAGGACCCGGACCAGTACGCCGTAGAACCGGACCGCGCGGCCACGCCCGGTGGCGGCCGGTCGCATCCAGTGCGCGAGGTTGACGACCATGAACGGGAGGAGCAGCAGCCACAGGGCGCGGGAGCCGTTGCCGGAGGTCAGGTTGGACCAGCAGTACGCCTCGGCGACGGGCTGGTCGCGGTAGCACTCGGGGTGTTCCTCCGCGTCCACGTCCTCGGGGCGCCGGTACATCGCGGCGGTGAGGTCGCCGGTCACGCGCACCGTGCGCGGATCGCCGAGCATCTCCTGCGGCGTGGTGCCGCCGACTCCGTGGACGAGCAGTTCGAGCGCGATCCCGGTGGACCGGGAAACCTGGGGGGCGGGGGCCAAGGGAGTACTCGCTCTCCGGTCTGCCCGGCCGTCCGGCGGGCGTGGAAGGGGTGGTACCGGGCGGCTCGGAGAGGACCGGCGCGCCCGCGCCACCAGAATCGCCGAGATCGACGTCGGGTGACGGCCTCTCACCGAATCTCCCCACGTCCGGACCTCGGTGAACCCCCCGGTGGGGCGCGTGGGAGGATTGCACGGGCGTTCCGCGGTGCCGCGGAGCCGTAGGGCCAGAGGAGAGGACCGGACACCGCGTTGAGCGAGAACCAGAATCTGCTCGCGGAGCAGCGGCGTGCCCTGATCCTCGACGAGGTCCGCAAGCGCGGCGGGGTCCGCGTCAACGAGCTGACCCGCCGCCTCAACGTGTCCGACATGACGATCCGGCGGGACCTCGACGCGCTGGCCCGCCAGGGCGTCATCGAGAAGGTGCACGGCGGCGCGGTGCCGGTGGTCGGGACGAGCACCCACGAGCCCGGCTTCGAGGCGAAGTCGGCCCTGGAGCCGGGCGCCAAGGAGGACATCGCGCGGGCCGCGGCGGCGATGGCCGCCCCGGGCAGCGCCATCGCGCTCTCGGGGGGTACGACGACCTACGCGCTGGCGCGGCAACTGGTCGACGTGCCGGACCTGACCGTGGTGACCAACTCCGTGCGGGTGGCCGACGTGTTCCACGACGCCCACCGTCCGTCCTCCTCCGGCGCGACCCGCGCGGGCGCGGCCACGGTGGTGCTGACGGGCGGGGTACGGACCCCCTCCGACTCGCTCGTCGGGCCGGTGGCGGACCGCGCCATCGGCTCGCTCCACTTCGACGTGCTCTTCCTCGGGGTGCACGGCATCTCCGAGGAGGCGGGGCTCTCCACGCCGAATCTGGCGGAGGCCGAGACGAACCGGCGGTTCGTGTCGGCCGCACGCCGGGTCGTGGTGGTGGCCGACCACACCAAGTGGGGGACGGTCGGTCTGAGCTCCTTCGCGACGCTCGGCGAGGTGGACACCTTCGTGACGGACGCGGGGCTGCCGGCGCAGGCGCGGGCGGAGATCGAGGACCTGCTGCCGGGCGGCCTCCTGGTGGCGGGCCCGGCCGGTGCCCCGGAATCCGACGAGGGACCGCACCCCGCCTGAACGGGGCCCGGTCGCACGATCCGCTCCGGACCGGACAGGCGTGCGAACGGGGCGGCGGCTCCTCGCCGGAGATTCCGTTACGCGTCGCATCCGGCGGCCCACCTCCTTAGGATCGGACGGTGGCCGTCTTCCGGATCGAACGATTCACGTCCCTTCCCCCCGCCGAGGCCTGGCGCCGCGTGACCGACTGGGAGCGGCACGGTGCGCATGTGCCGCTCACCTCGGTCCTCGTCCCGGCCGGCACACGGACCGGCGTCGGCACGGTCTTCGTCGCGCGGACCGGAGTCGGGCCGCTCACCTTCGACGACCCGATGGAAGTGGTCCGCTGGACGCCGCCCGAGGCGGGCCGTGCGGGGCTCTGCCGTCTGGAGAAGCGCGGGCGGACGGTCCGGGGGCGGGCGTCGATCGACGTGCTGCCGACCCAGACCGGTTCCCACGTGGTGTGGGTGGAGGACGTCCGGCTGTTCCTTCCGGGCCGCTGGATCGATCCCCTGCTCACGGCGGCGGGGCGGCGGATGTTCGGGCGGGTGCTCGACGGCCTCCTCGAAGCCCCGGCCCGCGCGCCGCGAGGGGCGTAGCGGGGTCGTGGCGCGCGGGCCGGGTCGCGGCGGGCCGGGTCGGAGAGAGCGGCCCCGGCGCCGGGGCTCCGTGCCCGGACCGCGCCCGGAGCCGCGGGTCAGGCGGGCCAGCCTCCGGTGCGCAGGAAGGTGTCGAGCGCGGCGGCGTAGGGGGCGATGTCGAGCCCCTGCTCGTTCAGCCAGGAGTCGGAGTAGTACTTGTCCAGGTAGCGGTCCCCGGAGTCGCAGATCAGCGTGACGACGCTGCCCTGCTCGCCGCGCTCCACCATCTCGGCGATGATCTTGAAGGCACTCCAGAGCCCGGTACCGGTGGAGCCGCCCGCGCGCCTGCCCATCACCCGCTCCAGGGCGCGTACCGTCGCGACGCTCGCCGCGTCCGGCACCTTCATCATCCGGTCGATGGCACCGGGGACGAAGCTCGGCTCCATCCGGGGCCTGCCGATGCCCTCGATGCGGGAGCCGCAGTCGCTGCTCGCCAGCGGGTCGTGCCGCGTCCAGCCGTCGAAGAAACAGGAGTTCTCGGGGTCGGGGACGCAGATGCGGGTGTCGTGCTGCATGTAGTGGACGTACCGGGCGATGGTCGCCGAGGTGCCGCCGGTGCCCGCCGTGGCGACGATCCAGGCGGGGTCCGGGTAGCGTTCCAGCCGGAGTTGCTGGTAGATCGACTCGGCGATGTTGTTGTTGCCGCGCCAGTCGGTGGCCCGCTCCGCGTAGGTGAACTGGTCCATGTAGTGGCCGCCGGTCTCCTTGGCGAGCGCGGCCGACTCCTCGTACATCGCCCGGGGATCGTCGACGAAGTGGCAGCGGCCACCGTGGAATTCGATCAGCCGGCACTTCTCGGGACTGGTGGTGCGGGGCATCACCGCGACGAAGGGCACCCCGATCAGCTTGGCGAAGTACGCCTCGGAGACGGCCGTCGAACCGCTGGACGCCTCGATGACCGGTTTCCCCGGGCGGATCCAGCCGTTGCAGAGCCCGTAGAGGAAGAGGGACCTGGCGAGGCGGTGCTTGAGGCTCCCGGTCGGGTGGGTGGACTCGTCCTTGAGATACAGGTCGATGCCCCACTCCTCGGGCAGCGGGAAGCGCAACAGGTGGGTGTCGGCGGACCGATTGGCGTCGGCCTGCACCTTGCGCACGGCCTCCTTGAGCCACGACCGGTACGCGGAGTCACTGCGGTCGACGTCGATCGTCGCGACGGGTCCTTGGTCGCGTCCGTGCTCGCTGATGCCCATCGCTGATCCTCCTGCTGGAGCCTGTGGAACCCGGGAACCCGTGCGGTATCCGTGGAACCGGTGGAATCCGTGGAACCTGTTGTGCCTTCCTCCCACGATATTCCCCCCACCTGCGCAAACGGAGACTTGGACCTCCTCCAGGAATCGCTTGGGTACACGGGGCCAGAACTCCTCGCACACGGGCCGGAACTCTCGGCGTACGGAGCCGGAACCTCCTGGGCGCGGAGCCCGGAGGGCGGGAGGGCCTCGGGCGCCACGCTTCGCCCGGCGTCACCTTGCGTACACGCAATTCAGCCCGACACGCGTACGTGAAGCAGTGCCGGGACGGGAAGACTTCCTTCCAGGAGTCGATGGGTGAAGGGGGGCGACCGAGCGGTGGACGACGTGGAGTTCAGCGCACGGGGGGTACGGATCGAACGATGGGCTCGCTCGCTCACCCGGGCCGGGCAGGTGATCGTCAAGGACGGCCGGGTCGCTCTTCTCACGAGCAACGGCCGGGAGATCGACAGTGCCCCGGTGGGAGCGGTCAGCGCGTGGAAGTGGTGGTTCTCCCAGACGGATTCGGCCGTCGCCCGGGTCAACGGCGTGCGTTACCGGCTCACCATGGGGCAACGCGGTCGTCGGCCGGACGGGACGGCCCCGATACATCACTTCCTGGAGGTGCTGCGCAGCGCGGGCTGCCGTCACCGCTGACCAGGGGCCGGGTGCGCCGCACCGACGCGGGCGCGGCCCACCCCGCACAGGCTGCACACCCCGCACAGGCAGGGCATGCCCCGTAGAGGCACGGCGCACCTGGGCGGGCGCGGCCCACCGCGCATCGGCCACCCTCAGGCTCCGCCGCCTCCCGCGCTCGCCCCGGGCCGGCTGTCCGGACCATGAGCCGGGCCCACGGCCGCGAGTTGCGGAGCGGGTCGCCCTGAGCGACGCTGAACTTACGTCACGGACGGTTCAACGAAGGTCACCCTGCGACTGAAGGTGCCGGGCCGCCGCGACGGACCACAGCAGACCAGAAACACCAGCCAGCCACATGCTGGATCCGTTCCTCCGTCTTCTTCCGGACCTCTTTCGGGGAGTCGCAGCCGTGATCAGCGAGCCAAGCAGGCACTGCACGGTGGAGCTCCAGGCACTGCCGTCGCGGATCGGTCAGGTCCGCAGAATCATCTCGGCGCAACTGCGCTACTGGCATCTCGATCTTCTGATCGACCATGCGGCCCTGGGCGTCACCGAGCTTCTCACCAATGTCCACCGCCACGCGGAACCGGACAAGTCGTGCACCGTCGACATCGAGCTGCTGCTCGACCGCCTGACGGTCTCCGTCCACGACCACGACCCACGCTTGCCCTCCGTGAACGTGGCGGACACCTTCGCCACGTCCGGGCGCGGACTGGCCCTGATCGCCGCCGTCAGCGAGAGCTGGGGGGTCCGTCCCGGCGACGGGGCGGGCAAGGTCGTCTGGTTCACCCTGCCCACTCCGTCCGTCCCGACGAGGGCGCTGCCACCGCTCGCGGTCTACGGATCGATGACCGACGGCCCGTTCGGGGGACGGTACGCGGGGGCGGTGGAAGCCTCGGCGCAGTTCCCCAGCCGATCGGCCGTCCTCGGCTGACATCCCCTCAGCAACAGTTGAGCGCAAGGCATTTGACTGCCTCACGACCGGTGTCCGGAACCGTACTGGCTCTTCGGGCACCGGTCGCCCCGCGTGACGCGGGAGGGACTCGCGGCTCACGGGTCAGACGAGGACGGTCAGCGGGTCGTCGAGCACCGGCTGCCAGGCCAGTTCGGCCGCGCCGACCAGGCTGTCGTGCGCCAGCGTGCACGGCAGGATCGGCACACTCCCGCTGCGCCCCCACAGGCTGCGGTCGGCGACGACGGCCCGCAGCCGGTCGGGGTCGGCCTGGAGCAGATCACGGTGCAGGCCGCCGAGGATGACCCGGTCGGGGTTGAGGATGTTGACGAGTCCCGCGAGCCCCAGTCCCAGCCTGTCGATGAGGGCCTCGGCCGCGCGGCGTACGTCCCCGTCCCCGTACTCCGTACGCAGCAGATCGCCGGCCTGCTTGAGCAGCGACTCCTCCGGGCCGGGCGTCCGTCCCGCGGCGAGGAGGAAGGCGAGCGGGTCCGCCTCGACGTCGAGGCAGCCGCGGCCACCGCAGTGGCACGCGCGGCCCTCGGGGTTCACCGTGAGGTGCCCCACCTCCAGCGCCAGCCCCGAACTCCCGCTGTGCAGGCGGCCGTCGAGGACCAGTGCGCCGCCGACGCCCCGGTGGCCGGTGGCCACGCAGAGCAGGTGCTGGGCGCCGCGCCCGGAGCCGTGCCGATGTTCGGCCAGCGCCGCGAGGTTGACGTCGTTTCCGGTGAACACCGGTCCCTCGATGCCCGCTTCACGCACGCAGGAACGGAAGATCTCGCGCACCGGGGCGCCGGCGGGCCATGCGATGTGCATCGGGTTCAGGGCCGTTCCCTCCGGTTCGGCCACGGCCGAGGGGACGGCGAGCCCGGCGCCCACGCAGCGCAGCCCACTGCCGCGCAGCAGCTGCGCGCCCGCCTCCACCACCTCGCCGAGCACCTGCGCGGGGTCGGCCATGACGGTGCCGCAACCGGGTGCGGTGGCGACGATCCGGCCTCCGAGACCGACCAGCGCGGCGCGGAACCCGTCGCTGTGCACCTGAGCGGCGAGTACGACGGGGCCGGTCTCGCGCACCGACAGCCGGTGCGAGGGGCGGCCCTGCGAACCGGCGGCCGAACCGGGGCTGGAATCGACTCTGATGAGTCCCAGCGCCTCCAGTTCGGCCGCGACCGCTCCCGCCGTCGCGCGGGTGACACCCAGTTCCGAGGTCAGCACGGCACGGGTGGGCGCGCGCCCCGTGTGCACCAGTTCCAGGGCCGGCCCGAGCGCGCTGCGGCCCCTCTCCAGCTTTGTCCGCGTGGTGGACACCTTGCCGTTCATGGGGGCGAGTCTCCCACGATCCGGAGGTGTCTCTGACGCTTCGGCACCAGGTCACGACGTGCTGCGGGTCACGTCCGCACGTGTCTTGTGCCCGCCCCCGGCGCGCCCCTATGCTGAGTTTGTGCCGCACCTAAACAAACTGCGGACGGTCCGAACGGGGGGCCATGGCGGAGACACCGCCCCACCCTCCGCGGCCCGGCTCCGCACCGCGCTGACCGCGTTCTTCGCTCTCGACGGTTTCCTCTTCGCAGGTTGGGTCGTCCGTATCCCGGCCATCAAGCACCACATCGGCGCCTCCGCCTCCTCGCTCGGGCTCGCCCTGCTCGGGGTCTCGGCGGGCGCGGTGATCACGATGGTCCTCACCGGCCGGCTCTGCCACCGCTTCGGCAGCCACCGGGTCGCCGTCGGGTGCGGCATCCTTCTCTCCCTGAGCATCGCCCTGCCCGCGCACGCCGGTTCGGCGCTGACGCTCGGGCTGCTGCTGCTGGTCTTCGGCGCCGCCTACGGCGGAATGAACGTCGCCATGAACAGTGCGGCGGTGGACCTCGTCGCCGCCATCCGCCGGCCCGTACTGCCCAGCTTCCACGCCGCGTTCAGCTTCGGCGGGATGGCCGGCGCGGGGATCGGCGGCGTCGCCGCCGGCCACCTCTCCCCCGTCGCCCACCTGACCCTGCTCGCCGCGACCGGCCTTGTGGTCACCGCGGTCGCCGGGCCGGTCATGCTCCACAACACCCCGGACACGGCGGCCACTTCCACCGCGTCTCCCACCTCCTACGCGTCGACGGCGTCCGCCGCTCCGGATTCCCGCGCCGGGTCTCCCCGCATGAGCCCGGCCGTCCGCCGCGTGGTCGCCCTGTTCGGCGTGATCGCGCTCTGCACCGCGTACGGCGAAGGCGCGCTCGCGGAGTGGAGCGCGCTGCACCTCACCCAGGATCTGCACGCGACGCCGGGCATCGCGGCTGCCGGGTACTCACTCTTCGCCCTGGCCATGGGGGTTGGCCGACTCACCGGTACGGCCCTGCTGGAACGTTTCGGCCAGACGCGGACGCTGGTCTTTGGCGGCAGCGCGGCGGCAGCGGGCATGCTGCTGGGCTCGCTCGCCCCCACGGTTTCCCTGGCGCTCGTCGGCTTCGCCGTGGCAGGGCTCGGGCTGGCCAACATCTTCCCGGTCGCCGTCGGCAGGGCCGGTGCGCTGGCGGGCCCCGGCGGGGTGGCCGCCGCCTCCACCCTCGGCTACGGCGGCATGCTGATGGGACCGCCCGTCATCGGTTTCCTCGCCGACTGGCTCTCACTGCCGATGGCCCTGACCACGGTGGCCCTGCTCGCCGCCGCAGCTGCCGTGCTCGGGTACGTCTCCCGCACCGCGTCGCCGAACGCCGCCTGAGGGTCTGGTCGCGACACCGCGTCGCGGTACGGGACGCGGTACCGCGTTCCGTACGAGGCGGTACGGGACCCGGTACCGCCTCGTACGGAATCCCGTCGGTTCCACCAGCCGAGAACGTCGCCGATTCCGCCTCCGGTCCTGCCAGAATCTGCGCCATGGACATGTCCGAACAGATCACACAGCTCGGCGACGAGGGCCGGCTGCTCGTCGCGGCGGCCGAGCGGGCCAGGACGGACGCCCTCGTGCCGACCTGCCCGGGCTGGCGGGTGCGCGACCTGCTGCGCCACACCGGCATGGTGCACCGGTGGGCGACGGCCTTCGTCGCCGAGGGGCACACCGAGTACGTCGACGACGCGGGCGAACCCGACCTGGACGAAAAGGAGTTGCTGGACTGGTTCACCGACGGTCACCGGGATCTGGTGGCGGCGCTGGGCGCCGCTCCCCGCGACCTCGCCTGCTGGACGTTCATGCCGGCGGCCTCGGGCTCGGCGTTCTGGGCCCGCCGCCAGTTGCACGAGACGACGGTCCACCGGGTGGACGCCGAATCGGCGCTCGGAGCACCGTACTCACCGGTGGGCACGGCCCGCGCGCTCGACGGTGTCGACGAGTTGCTGACCGGTTTCCACGCCCGCGCCAAGAGCCGGGTACGCACCGAAGACCCGCGCGTCCTGCGGGTGCACGCGGTCGACGCGGGCGTCGCCTGGACGGTCCACCTCTCGGCCGGACCGCCCCGTGCGGTGCGCGACGACGGCCGCGAGACCGTCGCCGACTGTGTGGTGAGCGGCAGCGCGGAGTCCCTCTATCTGGCCCTGTGGAACCGCTTGCCGCTCTCCTCGGTCACCCTCGACGGCGACGAGACCCTGGCGCGGCTCTGGACGGAGAAGTCCGCCATCACCTGGTGACGCGGGCGCGGGGTCTTCCCGGAACCGGCGCGAACGCGGGTTCCGGTAAGACCCCGGCCGGTCAGCCCACGGTCAGGTTCTGTGCGACGGTGTTCGCCGCGAAGCTGTTCACACCGAACAGGCCAGCGGGATAGGCGTCGTCGGTCGCGTCGATGACGGGATCGGCACCACCTCCGAACCAGACCCGGATACGGGTACCGTCCGTACGCACCTTGAGATGGTAGGTACGGCCCTCGACGATCGGGGTGGTGCGGGTGGCGATGTCCTTGCCGGGTCGCCAGAGTTTGACCATGCCGCTGGTGTCGATGTTCGCCGTGTACCCGGCGCCCGCGGTGTTCGCGCGGAACGTGAGGCCGGTGGCGGTGCCATTGGTGACGGACAGGTCGCCCTCGTAGGTGAAGTCGGTGCCGGAACGGTCGCTGAGGTAGAAGCCGTTCTGTGCGGAGGCTCCCCCCAGTCCGGCGGGGGTGACCGTCCAGTTGCCGCCGTGCGGTGTCCAGCTTCCCGACGGGAAGGCGGAGAAGCCGGCCGTGCCGGTGTTCAGGTTCTGCACCGTCGCCGTGCCGTCGTACACGTTCACGCCGAACAGGCCGCTGGTGTACGTGGTGTCGGTGGCGTCGATGACGGGGGCGGTGGCGTTGTCGAGCCAGACCCGGATGCGGGAGCCGTCGGTGCGCACCTTCAGATGGTGGGTGCGCCCGGCGGAGACCGGTGCCGCGTGGACGGCGATGTCCTTGCCGGGGCGCCAGAGCTTGACCACGCCGCTGGTGTCGAGGGTCGCCGTGTACCCGGCGCCCGCGGCGTTCGCCCGGAAGGTCAGGCCGCCGGCGTGTGCGGTGTCCAGCGAGATGTCTCCCTGGTAGACCCCGTCGGCGCCGCTCTGCGCGCTCAGGTAGAAGCCGTCGCCGCTGGTGGTGGCGCGCTTGCCCGCGCCGACGTCGCTCCAGGCGCCGCCGGCCGCGTGCCAGGGACCCTTCAGGTTGCTGAGAAGGGTCGACTGGTCCGTGCCCCAGCTGGTGTTGAGGCGGGTGAAGGTCGCGCTGTCCAGCTTCACCTTGCCGCCGACGGCGAAGAGACGGATGCCCTGGCTGTTCGCCGCGGAGTCGAAGTCGGCGTTGTCGGACAGGGAGTACCGTCCACCGTCGGCGAACGTCTCCAACTGGCCCCGGTCCACGAGGAGTCGCAGGGTGACCTTGCCGTTCACCGGCTTGAGCGGCTTGCCCTGGAGGGTCTGCGCCTCGGTGTCGTAGACCACGCTGCGGTCGGCGGTGCCGTCGGACCGGGCGTGCAGGTCGAAGCCGAACCGGTCCGCGCTCGCCCCCAACACGTCGAACCGCGCGGTGATCTCGTAGGTGTCGGCCTTGATGTCCCCGAAGAGGTTGCCCTTGCCCGCGTCGACCGTCTCGTTCTTCCAGCTCTTGGTCTCCGAGCCCAGCGAGGCGAGTTCGGCGACCGGGGTACGGGTGATCCGGGGGCCGTCCGCCGTACTGACCAGGGCGAGGGACACCGGGAAGGTCGCGTTGCCGGTCCAGGTGCTGCCGCGGTTGCCGCCCTGCCAGGCCATCTGCACCGTGCGGCCGTCCGGTGTGTTGGTGAAGGTCTGCGCGGCATAGAAGCTGCCGCCGGCGTACGTCGTCCCGAGGTCCATCTGCTGCGGGCCGGTCCAGTCGGTACTGAACGTCGTGCCGTCGAAGGATCCGACGACGTACTGGCTGGAGGCGGAGGTGAGGACCCACCGCTGGGCGCCGGTCCTTCCGTCGAGGGCCAGGGGGTACATGTCGGGGCATTCGAAGAGCCAGGGGGCGTTGAAGCGGCTGGCGAAGGTCCACTCCAGCAGGTTCGGCGAGGTGTAGATGCTCACCCCGTTGCCGCCCTCGTTCGACCAGACGACCATGGTCCAGCGGTGGCGGGCCGCGTCCCAGAAGACCTTGGGGTCGCGGCTCTCGTCCGGTATCGAGATCTGCTTGCGGCCCTTGTCGTACGCCTGGAAGGTCTGGCCGTTGTCGTTGCTGTAGAACACGCTGACGCCGTCGGTGTTGGAGAACACCACGATCGGGTCGAGGGAACCGGTCTTCAGCCCCGAGGTGTTGTCCTTGTCGACGACCCCGCCGCCGGAGAAGAGCGTGCCGGGGTGCACGTCGGGCTCCAGCGCGATCGGCTTCTGGGTCCAGTGCACCAGGTCGGGGCTGGTGGCGTGCCCCCAGTGCATGGTGTCCCAGGCCAGACCGTGCGGGTTGTGCTGGTAGAAGAAGTGGTACACCCCGTTCGCGTACACCAGCCCGTTCGGGTCGTTCATCCAGCCCGACTGCGAGCTGAAGTGGAACTGGCCGCGCAGCGGCTCGCTGTACGTGGTCGGCGGATACGGGAACTCGGGGTAGTCCCCGGTGGTCCCGGCGACCGCGGGGGCGCTCGGAACCAACGCGACCAGGCCCGCGGCCAGGCTCGTCAACAGCGCGACGAACAGCGCCCCGACTCTTCGGCGCATGTGAACCCACTCTCTCTGCACGGAGACGAATGAGTGTCATCGTTGACATCTGTCATCGATGACACCCGATCGATGACAGATGATGGGCCCCGACCGGGAGCCCGTCAACGCTCCGAACAGGATCCGTTCCGGCCCGTCAGGAGAGGCTCCCGGCCCGCGTGGCGCTGGGCTCCTGTTCCATCCGGTGGGCCCACGGCGGGTTGGGACCGGCGACGGCGCAGGTCAGGGCCGCCACCCGGACCGCGTACGCGCAGGCCGCCGCGAGCCCTTCCGGGGTCAGCCGTTCGAGCCGGCCGCCCAGCAGGCCGTGCTTTCCGAGGTGGTGCAGAAGCCCCGCGGTGAAGGCGTCCCCGGCGCCGACCGTGTCGACCACCCGGGTGGGCACACCGGGTACGGAGATCCGCCGGCCGTCGAGCGAGGCGAGCGCTCCGTGCGCGCCGAGGGTGACCACCACCAGCCGGGCGCCCGCCGCGTGGAAGCCGTCGCAGGCCGCTTCGGCCGTGACGTCCGGGGCCACCGCGTCGAGGTCGTCCTGGCTCAGCCGCAGGATGTCCGCCACCGCGCACCAGCCGGGGAGCCGGTCGCGGTACACCTCCGGATCGACCAGCGCGGGTCGGACGTTGGGGTCGATGCTCACCGTGGCGTGGGGCCGCACACCGGCCAGCAGCTCCTCAGCCAGAGGGCCGCCGGGTTCACGTACCAGCGCGAGCGAACCGGTGTGCACGCAGGCCGAGTCGCGCAGATCGCCGGCGGCCAGTTCCGCACGCGTCCACTGCCAGTCCGCGGTGCCCTCGGCGTGGAAGGAGTACGAGGCCACCCCGCCCGCGTCGACGTCGGCGACCGCCAGCGTGCTCGGCTCCTCGGCGGTCGGCGCGCCGGTCAGATCGACCCCCGATTCCAGCAGGCGGGCGCGGAACAGGCGGCCGAAGACGTCGCCGGACAGCCGGGCCATCAAGCGGGTCGGTGTGCCGAGACGGGCCAGCCCCACGGCGGTGTTGGCGGGACCGCCGCCCGGCAGGACACGCAGGGTCATGCCCTGCCGATCCGGCGCGGGGCCGGGCGCACCGGTGTGCGGCAGGGCCGGTCCGGGGCCGGCGAAGAGGTCGGCGACGCACTCTCCCAGCACGGTGACCCGACGTGGTGTCTGCATGTGGTGAACCCTCCAGGTGGGACGTGGAATCGGGCCCGCGCGACGGCCTGCGCCACGCGGGCTCCGGGGTGGTGTCCGGGGACGCCGTGTCGTGGATCGGCCGCCTGTTCGGCCAACTCGCTTTTCAGCGCGAGGCATTGACGTTGCCGGACCGGGAGTCCATCATCCTCCGCAAGCGGTGTCAACGATGACATGTGTCAACGATGACATGTGTCAACGATGACACCGCGACCAGAGCGCCCTCCGGCACCACTCGGCTGCCGACGCCCACCGCTTCCCCGGGAGTCTCACCATGTTCCGTAGAGCCCAACCGGCCCTCGCCATCGGCGCCGTCGCCCTCGCCCTGTCCCTGGCCGCCTGCGGATCCGGTTCCGGTACCGGATCGGCCGGCGGTTCCTCGTCCGGGGGCAAGGTGAAGGTCGGGCTGATCACCAAGACGGACACGAACCCGTACTTCGTGAAGATGAAGCAGGGCGCCGAACAGGCGGCCAAGAGCGCGAACGCCGAACTGACCACCGCCGCCGGGAAGTTCGACGGGGACAACGCGGGGCAGATCACCGCGCTGGAGAACATGGTCGCCGCCGGGGTCAAGGGAGTGCTGATCACCCCGAACGACTCCAAGGCCATCGTCCCCGCGATCGCGAAGGCCCGTGCGAAGGGGGTGCTGGTCATCGCCCTGGACACGCCGCCGGAGCCGCAGTCCGCCGTCGACGCGCTGTTCGCCACCGACAACGTGAAGGCCGGTGAGCTGATCGGCGCCTACGCCAAGGCCGCGATGGGCGGCAAGCCGGTGAAGATCGCCACGATGGACCTCGCCCCCGGTGTGTCGGTCGGCGTCCAGCGGCACGACGGGTTCGTCAAGGGCTTCGGCATCGACGCCTCCGACCCGTCGATCGTCTGCTCCCAGGACACCGGCGGCGACCAGGCCAAGGGCCAGACCGCCATGGAGACCTGCCTGCAGAAGGCGCCCGACATCAATCTGGTGTACGCGATCAACGAACCGGCCGCGCTCGGCGCGTACACCGCCGTCAAGGCCAAGGGCCGCGAGAACGACGTCATGATCGTCGCGATCGACGGCGGCTGCACGGGGGTGCGGGCGGTCAAGGACGGCAAGATCGCGGCCACTTCCCAGCAGTACCCCCTGAAGATGGCCGCCGACGGGGTGCGGGCGATCGCCGAGTACGCCAAGTCCGGCAAGAAGGCCTCCGGTTACACCGACACAGGTGTCCAGCTCGTCACCGACGAGCCGCAGCCCGGCGCCGCGTCCGAGGACACCGGCTTCGGCCTCGAGAACTGCTGGGGCTGAGCCGCGGTGACCACTTCCACTCCGCTCGCCGTCCGCGCCGACGGGCCGGCCGCGCTGCGCCGGCTCCTCACCTCACCGGTCGCGGGGCCCCTCGCGGCCCTCGTCCTCGCGTCGGTGTTCTTCTCCACGGCCACCGACCAGTTCCTGTCCGGCGGCAACTTCTCGCTGATCCTTCAGCAGGTCATGGTGGTCGGCACCCTCGCCATCGGGCAGACGCTGATCATCCTCACGGCCGGGATCGACCTCTCCTGCGGCGCCGTCATGGCGTTCGGCGGCATCCTCATCGCCAAGCTCGCCGTGAGCGGTCCGCTGCCGCCGCTGCTCGCCATCGCCGTCGGAATCCTGGCCTGCGCGGGGTTCGGCCTGCTCAACGGAGTGCTGGTGCGGGTCGTGCCGCTGCCGCCGTTCATCGTGACGCTGGGGATGCTCAACGTCGCCTTCGCCCTGACCCACATCTACTCCGAGGAGCAGACGGTCACCGGCCTTCCCGGACCGCTCACCGTACTGGGCAGAACCTTTCCGCTCGGCCGGACGGACGTCACCTACGGTTCGCTGGTCACCATCGCGCTCTTCCTCGGCTTCGCCTACGCGCTGAGCGGTACCGCCTGGGGCAGGCACCTCTACGCCCTCGGCAACAGCGCGGAGAGCGCCCGGCTCAGCGGCATCCGCGTGTCCCGGCTCACCGTGGGCGTCTACACGATCGCCGGCCTGGTCTACGGGATCGCGGCTCTGCTGCTGGTGTCCCGTACCGGCGTCGGCGATCCGCAGGCGGGCCAGACCGACAACCTGGACAGCATCACCGCGGTCGTGCTCGGCGGGACGAGCCTGTTCGGCGGCCGTGGAACGGTGCTCGGCACCCTGGTCGGGGTCCTCATCGTCGGTGTGTTCCGCAACGGCCTCCAGCTGATGGGCGTCTCGTCCGTCTACCAGACCCTGGTCACCGGTGTGCTGGTGATCCTCGCGGTCACCGTCGACCAGCTCTCGCGCAAGGGGAACCGATGACCCGCCCGGACTCGCCCCAGGACCCGGCGGGCACCGGCCCGCGGCCCGTCACGTCCTCGACGCCGACCGCACCGGGCGGCGGCACCACCCCCGTGCTCAGCGCGCGCGGGCTGGTCAAGCGCTACGGGCACGTGACCGCCATCGACGAGGCCGACTTCGAGCTCATGCCCGGTGAGGTACTGGCCGTCATCGGTGACAACGGCGCCGGCAAGACGAGCCTGATCAAAGCGCTCACCGGCGCTCTGGTGCCCGATGCCGGGGAGATCCGGCTGCACGGAGAGCCGGTCAGGTTCGCCGGGCCGCAGGACGCGCGGGCGCGCGGCATCGAGACGGTGTATCAGGATCTCGCCGTCGCCGCGTCCATGGACATCGCCTCCAACATGTTCCTCGGCCGGGAGGTCCGCCGTCCGGGCGTGCTCGGTTCGGTGCTCCGCATGCTCGACAAGAAGGCGATGCGCCAGGAGGCTGCCGGGTACCTGGCGCAGCTCGACGTCAGGATCGGCTCGCTGTCCCAGCCCGTGGAGACGCTCTCCGGTGGTCAGCGGCAGGCCGTGGCCGTCGCCCGGGCCGCCGCCTGGGCCCGCAGTGTCGTGGTGATGGACGAGCCGACGGCCGCGCTGGGGGTGAAGGAGTCGGGGCAGGTGCTCGACCTGATCCGCCGGGTCCGCGACAAGGGGGTGCCGGTGATCCTCATCAGCCACAACATGCCGCACGTCTTCGAGATCGCCGACCGTGTGCACGTCCACCGGCTCGGCCGGCGCGAGGCCGTGATCAGGCCTTCGGACTACTCCATGGCGGAAGTCGTGGCCATCATGACGGGCGCGCTCGGCGTGCGTCCGGACGGGGGTACGGTCGTGGCGGACAGTGACGCCGCCTCGGCAGCCGGAGTGCGGGGGAGCTGACCCGCCGTCCCCGGCGTCCGAGGGGACGCCCTCCAGAAAAAGGTGGTCCATGGCATCGTCGTCCCGCAGACCGACCCTCGCCGACGTCGCCCGCGAGGTCGGCGTCAGCGCCAAAACGGTCTCCCGGGTCCTCAACGAGGACGGCCCCAGCTCCCCGGAGACCAGGAAGCGCGTTCTGGCCGCCGTGGCGAAGCTCGGCTTCCAGCCCAACCTGATGGCCAGGAGCATCCGGGTGGGCGGCCCCGACACCACCGTCGGACTGGTGGTGCCGGACCTCGGCAACCCGTTCTTCGGCGCGGTCGCGGGGGGCATCGAGGAGGCCGTGCGCGATCGCGGGCTGACGCTCCTGATGGGTTCGTCCGACGACGACCCGGAGCGCGAACACGCCCTGATCCGTACGTTCCTGGCCCGCAGGGTGAGCGTCCTCATGGTCGCGCCGGCGGTGGGGGCCGACCACTCCCATCTCAAGACGCACCGGGCGGCCGGGATGCCCGTCGTCTTCCTCGACCGGCCCGGCAGTGGGCTGACCGCCGACACGGTGGTCAGCTCCAACCGCTCCGGTACGCGCGAGGGCGTCGCCCACCTGATCGCCCGGGGCCACCGCCGGATCGGCTTCATCGGCGACCTGCCGGCCCGCCTGTACACCCGCCGCGAACGAATAGCCGGATACCGCGCGGCGCTCGCCGAGGAGGGGCTGCCCTACGACCGGGCGCTGGTCGCCGACGCCCACGACCCAGAAGGAGCGGCAGCGGCGACGGCCCGACTGCTCGCCCTTCCCGACCCGCCGACCGCGCTGCTGTCGGGCAACAACGTCATGACGATCGGCGTGCTGACCGAGGTGTCGCGCAGCCGCCGCAAGGACGTCGCGGTCGTCGCCTTCGACGACGTGCCGATGGCCGCCATCCTCGATCCCGGGCTCACGGTCGTCGCCCAGAACCCGGCGGCCATGGGCGAGTTGGCGGGCGCCCTCGCCGTCGAACGCCTCGACGGGGACCGCTCCCGGGGGCGCACCGTGATGGTCCAGACCCATTTGGTGCCCCGCGGATCCGGCGAGCTTCCCGCTCCTCGCCGCGGGTGACCGGGCCGGGCGCTCACCCTTCGGGGGGCGCCCCGGGCAGCGTGAGGCCGACCGAGCGCGCGAGCCCGTCCGCCGCCTGCCGGAACAGCGCCTCCCGGTCCTCCACCACCCCGGTGAACTGGCCGAAGAGCTCGAAGGAGACGAGTCCGAAGAGCTGGGCCCAGGCGATGACGAGCGCGGCGACGTTGGCCGGCGGGAGGTCCGGGGCGAGTTCGGCGGCCATCCGGGCCGCCTCGGGGCGCAGCGCGGCGGAGAGCGGCGGTGCGGTGACTCCTTCGCCCCGGTGGGCCTCGCGGATCAGGCCGACGAGGACCATGCCGACCCGGGAGGCCGGGCCGACGGTGTCCTGGGGCGCCACGTAGCCGGGTACGGGCGAGCCGTGGATCAGCGCGTACTCGTGCGGGTGCGCGAGGGCCCATTCCCGTACGGCGAAGGCGACGGCCGTCCAGGCGGTGGCGGGCGAGCCGTCCGGGGCGGCGGTGGCGTCGCGGCCCGCCTTCTCGGCGGCTTCCCCGACGGCGTCGTAGGCGTCGATGATCAGCGCCGTCAGCAGATCGTCGCGGCTGGGGAAGTAGCGGTAGAGGGCCGAGGAGACCATGCCCAGCTCACGGGCGACGGCGCGCAGGGAGAGCTTGGCGGCCCCCTCCGCCGCGAGCTGCGCCCGCGCCTCGTCCTTGATGGCGGCGGTGATCTCGGTACGGGCGCGTTCCCGGGCTCCTCTGATGGCACTCATGGTGCCCATTCTGCCACGCGGGCGGATCAGCGAACAGGAACGAGAGCAGTGCTCTTGCCAAGGCGACCCCGAGGGAGCACACTGATCTCAGGAGAGAGCACCGCTCTCGAAGTTCGGCGAAGACGGACCACTTCGCACTCGGGGACTTCCGCGCTCAGGAACTGGGGACACCATGTCGCAGGCACAGCCGTACTACTTCAGAGCCGGCACGATCGGCACCCGGTTCAACAGCGTCGTCGGGTGGCTCGCCCGGCACGGCCTCAGCCTCATGGGCGCGGCGGAGATGTCCGTCCGGGGGCGCAAGAGCGGCAAGATGCAGCGGGTCCCGGTGAACCCGCACGTCCACGACGGCGAGCAGTACCTGGTCTCGGCCCGCGGCCACTCACAGTGGGTGCGCAACATGCGGGCGGCGGGCGGCGGCGAGCTGCGGATCGGGCGCCGGACGCGCACCTTCACCGCGGTGGAGATCGCGGACGACGCGCAGAAGGTGCGCGTCGTCCGCGCCTACCTGAAGCGGTGGGGCTGGGAGGTGAACCAGTACTTCCAGGGCATCACCGCCACGTCGACCGACGAGGAACTGCTGGCGGCCTGCCCCGACCACCCGGTCTTCCGGATCACGGTGGAGGAGCGGGGCGCCTGACCCCGAGGCTCCGACCCCGGGGCCCGGGACGCGGGCCCCGGTGGCAACAGGTCAGCCGTTCTCGGCCGACCGGCGGTCCATCACGGAGAGCGCGCGGTGCGCCAGCGGGTGGGTACGGACCAGCTCGGCCAGCGAGGTCGTCCCCCGGGTGATCCCGGCGAACGCCTTCCAGGCCGGACGGAAGGTCGTTAGCACCGCGTGCAGGACGCCGGGGCGGCGCTCGAAGAGCTTGAGCATCCGGCGCCCGACGTTCATCTCGACGCCGAGTCCGGCCTTGATGGCGAAGGCGTAGTTGAGCGCCTGGCGCCGGGCGTCCACCGCGTCGCGGGCCTCGGCGATGCGTACCGCCCACTCCCCCGCCAGCCGGCCGGAGCGGAGCGCGAAGGAGATGCCCTCGCGGGTCCAGGGCTCCAGGAGGCCCGCCGCGTCACCGCAGACCACGACCCGGCCCCGGGAGAGCGGCGAGTCCTCGCTGCGGCAGCGGGTGAGGTGGCCCGAGGAGATCTTCGGCTCGAACCCGGCCAGCCCGAGGCGGGCGACGAAGTCCTCCAGGTACCGCTTGGTCCCCGCGCCGTCGCCCCGGGCGGAGATGACGCCGACGGTCAGCGTGTCGCCCTTGGGGAAGACCCAGCCGTAACTGCCGGGCATCGGGCCCCAGTCGATGAGCACCCGTCCGGCCCAGTCCTCGGCCACCGTCTCGGGGACGGGGATCTCCGCCTCCAGGCCGAGGTCCACCTGATCGAGCTTCACCCCGACGTGGGCGCCTATGCGTCCGGCACTGCCGTCCGCCCCGACGACGGCCCGCGCGAGCACGGTCTCGCCGCCGGCCAGCACCACCGCGACGGTGCGCCGGTCCGGTACGGACGAGCCGTGCTGCTCGACCCGCGCGACGGAGGCGCCCGTACGCAGCTCCGCGCCGGCCTTCTGCGCCTCCTCGACGAGCTGGGCGTCGAACTCGGGCCGGTTGATGAGGCCGAAGAGCATCCGCTTCGACTTGCGGGTACGCGCCAGCTTTCCGTTGAGGGAGAAGGTGACGGCGTGCACGCGGTCCCGCAGGGGCAGTTCGAATCCCGGCGGAAGCGAATCGCGCGAATATCCGATGATCCCGCCGCCACAGGTCTTGTAGCGGGGCAGCTCCGCCTTCTCCAGCAGCAGGACCCGACGGCCCGCGACGGCTGCCGCGTATGCCGCGGAAGCACCGGCCGGCCCTGCACCGACTACCACGACGTCCCACACCGACGACTCTTCGTGCTCACGCCCGGCGTCTGCGTTCTCGCTGCTCACGATGTGCTTCTGCTCCCGATCCGACCAGTTGCCCCAGCTACTGACGGCATCCTACGGCGCGATCCGGCCAGGGTCCGCTGTGGGAGGATCGGCAGTGTTTTCGTCGTACGGACAACGCCGGACAAACGGCGTCGTCCACGGCCGTGCACGCCTCGCACGGCCACCCAGCACCACACCCAGTAAGGAGCGTTCCCATGACCGCCCGTCCGATTCCCGAAACCGTTGCCTCGCTGATGCCCCGCGCCAAGGCGGAGCTGAGCGAGCTGGTGGCGTTCCAGTCGGTGGCGGATCCCGAGCAGTTCCCGAGGAGCGAGTGCGAGGCGGCGGCCGGCTGGGTCGCAGACGCGCTCACCGCGGAGGGATTCCAGGACGTCGCTCTGCTGGACACCCCCGACGGCACCCAGTCCGTCTACGGCTTCCTCCCCGGCCCCGCCGGAGCCCCGACCGTGCTGCTGTACGCCCACTACGACGTGCAGCCGCCGCTCGACGAGTCGGCCTGGCTCTCCCCGCCGTTCGAACTGACCGAGCGGGACGGCCGCTGGTACGGCCGCGGAACGGCGGACTGCAAGGGCGGTCTGATCATGCATCTGCTCGCGCTGCGCGCCCTCAAGGCCGACGGCGGCGTGCCCGTCGGCGTGAAGGTGATCGCGGAGGGGTCCGAGGAGCAGGGCACCGGCGGACTGGAGCGGTACGCCGAGGAGCATCCGGAGCTGCTCGCCGCGGACGCGATCGTCATCGGCGACGCGGGCAACTTCCGGGTCGGCCTGCCGACCGTCACCGCGACCCTGCGCGGTATGACGATGCTGCGCGTGACGCTCAACACCCTTGAGGGGAACCTGCATTCCGGCCAGTTCGGCGGTGCCGCCCCCGACGCGCTCGCCGCGATGATCCAGCTCCTCGCCTCGCTGCGCGCCGAGGACGGTACGACGACGGTCGACGGGCTGGCCCCGGACGCCTCCTGGGAGGGCCTGCAGTACCCGGAGGAGGAGTTCCGCAAGGACGCGAGGGTGCTGGACGGGGTGGAGCTGATCGGCACGGGCAGCGTCGCCGACCGCATCTGGGCGCGGCCCGCGGTGACCGTGATCGGGATCGACTGCCCGCCGGTCGTCGGTGCCACGCCGTCCGTGCAGGCGAGCGCGCGGGCCCAGGTCAGCCTGCGGGTGCCGCCGGGCCACGACGCCGTCGAGGCGACGAAGCTGCTGACCGCGCACCTGGAGTCGCACGCCCCGTGGGGAGCGCGTGTCACGGTCGAACAGGTGGGCCAGGGACAGCCGTTCCGCGCGGACGTGACCAGCCCCGCGTACACCTCGATGGCGGCGGCGATGCGGGTCGCGTACCCGGGCGAGGAGATGCAGACGGCGGGTATGGGCGGGTCGATCCCGCTCTGCAACACGCTGGCGCAGCTGTACCCGGAGTCGGAGATCCTGCTCATCGGGCTGAGCGAGCCCGAGGCGCAGATCCACGCGGTGAACGAGAGCGTGTCGCCCGAGGAGCTGGAGCGCCTCGCGGTCGCGGAGGCGCTCTTCCTCCAGAACTACGCGGAGTCCCGGCAGGGCTGACGGTCGGCGGGGCGGGGGCCGCGGGAACTGGTGGGGCCGGTGCGGTGCGGTGCGGTGCGGCCCACGGCCTCCCCCGGGTCCCGTCGGCCCCGTCCGGCTCTCTCAGCCGACCGGCACCCCCGCCTCCAGGTTGAGGACGGTGGAGCGCTCGCGGGCCCGGAGCGCCCATCTCAGCCGGGTCCAGCGGGTCGGCGGGAGGAGCCGGGCGGCTTCCTCCTCGGTGACGAAGCGCCATTCCCGCAGCTCGGAGTTCTGGAGCCGCAGTCCCGCCGCGTCCTCGTCCCGCAGGACGCCCCCGTCGAAGAGGAACCGCAGGCCGCCGTAGCCGGGCGGGCGTGGCGCCTCCCAGTCGATCACCAGGAGCCTGGGCTCGGTGGTCAGGACCAGCCCGATCTCCTCGGCGACCTCCCGGACACCCGCCCGGGCCGGTGCCTCGCCCGCCTCGACGATCCCGCCCGGGAACTCCCAGCCGGCCTTGTAGGTGGGGTCGACGAGGAGGACCCGGCCGTGTTCGTCGAAGAAGAGCACGCCGGAGGCGACGGTCTCGGCGGTCGGGGAGGGGTTCTGCACGATCCCGCACTCTCCGGCGATGCCGGTGCGCACCGCTTCCTCGATCCTCAGCGCGGTCTCGCGCGGGGTGAGGGCGCCGGTGTCGATGACGTGCGCGTCGGCGGTGAGCCACGGGAGGGCCGCACGGTAGGGCTCGATGTGCTCGAGGCACCAGCGGCGGGTCCGCCGGCTGCGCTCGGGGTCCTCGGGAGACGCGTGCCGCTGCGCGATCCGCCGGCGCAGGATCGTTTCCTCTGGGCGGAGCAGCACATGGTGGACGGGGATGCGGCGGGAGGCGAGTCCGCCGAATATCTCGTCGCGGTACTCCTGGCGCAGCAGCGTCATCGGCACCACGAGCGTGCCGGGGACCTCGGCGAGCAGCGCCGCCGCGGTGTCGACGACCAGGCGCCGCCAGATGGGCAGGTCCTGGAAGTCGGTCACCTCCGCCAGGCGTTTCTGGGGCAGCAGCCCGCGCAGCGCGGCGCCGGTCAGCCCGGGGTCGTACAGCGTGCTGTTCGGGATCAGATCGAGCAGCTCGCAGGCCGCGCTGGTCTTGCCCGCACTGAACGCACCGTTGACCCAGACGATCACGGCTCCCCCTTCGCCAGGCATCTCTTCCGGTCCCTACCGCGCTCGCGCCCCACCCGCCGTGCCGCACGGCGCCGGACCCGGCCCGCGCCGCACGGCCGCCCTGCCCGAGGACCGCGCCGCGGGTCCCGTCCCTCGGTGCGGCCCCGGCCGCCCGGAGGGGCTCCAGCCTT
This sequence comes from Streptomyces sp. NPDC060184, assembly GCF_042728795.1. Taxonomy (NCBI): domain Bacteria; kingdom Bacillati; phylum Actinomycetota; class Actinomycetes; order Kitasatosporales; family Streptomycetaceae; genus Streptomyces; species Streptomyces sp. NPDC060184. Next base: position 5,226 of record NZ_JBHWYX010000022.1, on the reverse strand, counting down.
CTGTGGCTTGCCCTGAACACCCTGCGGCGAAAACCCGGCGCGACGAACCTGTTGTACGGAGCCGTGGACGGGGTACCCGTCGGCAGACGCCCCGGCGGGACGGCCAGGCGGAACCGGTGGTCCGGGCCGACGGCGTCGGACGGTCACCGGAGCACGCGGTCGGCGAGACCGCGGACAGCGGCAGAGGGGGCACACCATGCGTCGGACGGTGCTCGAACAGTTTCCCGCCGGCGGGCCGCGCGGCAGCTGGCCCGCGGAGGAGTTCGCAGCCGCGCGCCGCGGCGAGGGGCTCGCGGTGGAGGTCGTGATGGACCTGGACCGGGACGCCTTCCTCGTGGTGGTGGCCGGGTCGTCGGCCGACCGCGCCGGCTGAACGGTGTCCGCCCCGGGCACGCCGGGTCGCGGCGGGCCCGGGGTACGGCGTCAGCGCACGGTGGCCGCGGCGGCGGCTCCCACGAGTCCGGCGTCGTTGCCCATCACCGCGGGGGTGACCGTGAGGTTGCGTACGAAGGAGAGCGTCGCGTAGTCGGCCAGGGCCCGCCGCAGCGGGGCGAAGAGCACGTCGCCGGCCCCGGCCACTCCCCCGCCGATCACCGCGATGTCGATCTCGACGAGGGTCGCCGTGGCGGCGATCCCGGCGGCGAGCGCCTGGGCCGCGCGGTCGAAGGACGCCTGGGCCACGGGGTCCCCCGCCTTCGCGGCGGCGGCCACGGCGCGCGCGGTGGCGTCTCCGTCGGGTCCGGGCCGCCAGCCGCTGTCCAGGGCCCGGCGCGCGATGTTGGGGCCGCTGGCGATCCGTTCGACACAGCCGCGCGCACCGCAGGGGCAGGGGTCGCCGTCCAGGTCGACGCTGATGTGGCCGATGTGGCCGGAGTTGCCTGTGGGTCCGGGGTGGAGCCTGCCGCCGAGGACGAGCCCGCCGCCGACCCCGGTCGACACGACCATGCAGAGCGCGTTGTCGTGCCCGCGGGCCGCTCCCTGCCAGTGCTCGGCCGCGGTCATCGCCACGCCGTCGCCGACCAGGGTGACCGGCAGTCCGCCGATCGTCTTGCCCACCCGTTCGACCAACGGGAAGTCGCGCCAGCCGGGAACGTTGACCGGGCTGACCGTGCCCGCCGAGGCGTCCACCGGACCGGCGCTGCCGATGCCCAGCGCGCAGGCGCGCTCCCAGTGCGGCGAGGCCATCAGCTCGGAGAGGACTCCGTCCACCGCCCCCATGACCGACTCGCCGGACTCCTTGGCGGGCGTCGGCCGCTGCGCGCGGACGAGCAGCGTGCCGTCGTCGCCCACCAGCGCGCCGGCGATCTTGGTGCCGCCGATATCGAGGGCTGCGACGAGGTCGGTATGCATGGGCCTTGGCTCTCCGGATGAGTAGAAGGGCGGACCTGCTGGTTCCGTCCTTGTGGTCTGCACAGTCTGTATTGCCATGACAACGTTGTCCAGGGCCTATGCTCGACGCCACAGCCCCGATACCCCGCGGCGTTGACACCGGTGTCGACGCACCCTACGACAGGACAGCGCACTGTGGCCGAGACCGCCCGTCATTCCGAGCCCCGCTACGGCAACCGGCCCACCATGAAAGACGTGGCCGCGCGGGCCGGAGTAGGGCTCAAGACGGTCTCCCGGGTGGTGAACGGCGAGGCCGGCGTCACGCCCGACACCGAGCGCCGGGTGCAGGAGGCGATCGACGCCCTCGGCTTCCGCCGCAACGACAGCGCACGCGTTCTGCGTAAGGGCCGTACGGCATCCATCGGTCTGGTCCTGGAGGATCTGGCGGACCCGTTCTACGGTCCGCTGAGCCGCGCCGTGGAAGAGGTCGCGCGCTCGCACGGGGCGCTGCTCATCAACGGCTCCAGCGCCGAGGACCCGGTGCGCGAACAGGAGTTGGTGCTCGCGCTCTGCGCGCGGCGGGTGGACGGGCTGATCGTGATCCCGGCGGGCGACGACCACCGCTATCTGGAGCCGGAGATCCGGGCCGGGGTGGCGACCGTCTTCGTGGACCGGCCGGCCGGTCTCGTGGACGCCGACACGATCCTCTCCGACAGTTTCGGCGGCGCCCGCCAGGGCGTGGCCCACCTGATCGCCCACGGCCACCGCCGGATCGGCTTCATCGGTGACCAGCCGCGCATCCACACGACGACGGAGCGGCTGCGCGGCTACCACGCGGCGATGGCGGACGCGGGCATCGCCGTCGACGACCGGTGGGTCTCCCTCGGGGTCACCGCCCCCGAGCGGGTGCGCGCAGCCGCCGAGGAGATGCTCTCCGGCCCGGAGCCGGTGACGGCGGTCTTCGCGGGCAACAACCGGGTGACCGTGACCGCCGTGCGGGTGCTCGCCGACCGCGAACGGCCGGTCGCACTGGTCGGGTTCGACGACATCGAGCTGGCCGACCTGCTCGGCATCACGGTGATCGCGCAGGACGCGGCGGCCGTGGGGCGCACCGCGGCGGAGCACCTCTTCCGCCGTCTGGAGGGCGGCGGCCACGCCACCGCCCGGGTGGAGCTGCCGACGACCCTGGTGCCCCGCGGCTCCGGCGAGCTTCCCCCGGCCTGAGCCGCGGAGAACGCGCGGCGGGCGGGGAGGCGCGGCTCTGCCGTGCTCAGCCGGCCGCGGCGGCACCGTGCCCGGTTCGCGCGTACGCGTCCAGCTCGTGGCGGCCGAGCCCGGTCAGCCGGGCGACCTCCGCGGTGTCCAGGGCCCCGCAGTCGATGCCGCGCAGCAGATGGCCGCTGAGGGCCTTGGCGGTGGCGGGTTCGTCCATGACGTCCCCGCCGGACTTGGCGACGTACCCGGCGAGGCGGGCCGCCGCCTGTTCCAGGCCCTCGCGGTAGAAGGCGTAGACGGCCGCGTAACGGGTCGGCAGATGCGCCGGGTGCATGTCCCAGCCCTGGTAGTACGCGCGGGCCAGAGCGCGGCGGGTGAGGCCGTAGTGGAGCCGCCAGGCCCGGTGGACGCGGTCGGTGGGGCCGACCGGGAGCACGTTGGTGGAGCCGTCCGAGACCCGGACGCCGGTCCCGGCGGCGGCGACCTGCATGACCGCCTTGGCGTGGTCCGCGGCGGGGTGGTCGCTCGCCTGGTGGGCGGGGCTGACGCCCACGGACGCGCTGTAGTCGAAGGTGCCGTAGTGCAGTCCCGTGGCCCGGCCCCGCGCGGCGTCGATCATCCTCGCCACGGCGGCCGTCCCGTCCGCCGCGAGGATCGACTGGCTGGTCTCGATCTGGATCTCGAAGCGCAGCCGCCCCTCGTCCAGGCCGTGCGTCCGCTCGAACGCGTCGAGCAGCCGGACGAAGGCGGCGACCTGCTGCGGGTAGGTGACCTTCGGCAGGGTGAGCACCAGCCCGTCGGGCAGCCCGCCGGAGCGTACGAGCCCGGTGAGGAACACGTCCGTGGTGCGGATCCCCCGCGCGCGCACGGACGCCTCCATGCACTTCGTCCGGATGCCGGTGTACGGGGGCGCGCCACCGTCCTCGTACGCCCGCCGGACCAGCTCCGCGGCGCGGGCGGCGGCCTGGTCCTCCTCGGCGTCCGGGCGTCTGCCGTAGCCGTCCTCGAAGTCCACCCGCAGGTCCTCCACGGGCTCGCGCTCCAGCTTGGCGCGCACCCGGTCGTGGACGGATACGGCGAGCTCGTCGGGGAGGCCGAGGACGGCGGCGAAGGACGCCGCGTCCGGGGCGTGCTCGTCGAGCGCGGCGAGCGCCCGGTCGCCCCAGGAGCGTACCGTCGCGGCGTCGAAGGCGTCGGCCGGTACGTACACCGTGTGCACGGGCTGGCGGGTGCCCGGGTCGCCGGGGTAGCGGCGCGCGAGTTCGGCGTCCACCTCGGCGAGGGACGCGCCGATGTCCTCGCCCACCGCGTCGTCGAGGCTCGTCGCCACTTCGGCCCGTCGGCCCATGACCGTACCTCCCCGCTCTCGACAGGTCCTCCGGCCGGAACTTCCGCCGACCGGAATCGATGATCCGCATGGCGAAGCTATAAGCGCGGCCGGAGGTTGGTCAACGGTGGAACGGCGACGGGCCGGGGCCGTGCGGGGGTGTCCGCGTGGTCCCGGCCCGTGGCCGTCGTACCCTTCCCCGCGCAACCGGCGCCGGGAAAAGGTGTGTTCAGTTCTTGCGGGTGTTGATCTCTTCGGTGAGCTGGGGCACGACGTCGAAGAGGTCGCCGACGACACCGAAGTCGACGAGTTCGAAGATCGGGGCCTCGGCGTCCTTGTTGACCGCGACGATCGTCTTCGAGGTCTGCATGCCCGCCCGGTGCTGGATCGCACCCGAGATGCCCGACGCGATGTACAGCTGCGGGGAGACCGACTTGCCGGTCTGGCCGACCTGGTTGGTGTGCGGGTACCAGCCCGCGTCGACCGCCGCCCGCGACGCGCCGACCGCCGCGCCCAGCGAGTCCGCGAGCGCCTCGATCACCGCGAAGTTCTCCGCACCGTTGACACCCCGGCCACCCGAGACCACGATCGCGGCCTCGGTCAGCTCCGGACGCCCCGTCGACGCACGCGGCGTCCGGAGGAGCACCTTCGTGCCCGTCGCCGCGGCCGAGAACTCCACCGCCAGCTCCTCCACCGCACCCGCCGCGGCCACCGGCTCCACCGGCGCCGAGTTCGGCTTCACCGTGATCACCGGCACCCCCCGCGACACCCGCGACTTCACCGAGAACGACGCCGCGAACGCCGACTGCGTCGCCACCGGACCCGACTCACCCGCCTCCAGATCCACCGCGTCCGTGATGATCCCCGAACCGATCCGCACCGCCAGACGCGCCGCGACCTCCTTGCCCTCCGCCGACGACGGCACCAGCACCGCCACCGGCGACACCACCGCGACCGCCGCCTGCAACGCGTCGACCTTCGGCACCACCAGATAATCCGCGAACTCCGCCGCCTCCGACGTCAGCACCCGCACCGCACCGTGCTCACCCAGCACACCCGCCGTGCCCCGCGCACCCGCACCCAGCGCCACCGCGACCGGCTCACCCAGACGCCGCGCCAGCGTCAGCAGCTCCAGCGTGGGCTTACGGACCGCACCGTCCACGTGATCGACAAAAACCAGAACCTCAGCCATGGAACATCCACTTCCTGCGAAACCAGAGACGAAAAGAGAGGGGGGAGGCAGTGGGCCTGTCCGGCCCGTGCCCGGGACAACGCCGCGACACGACGCCGCAGGGGGTCAGATGAACTTCTGGCCCACGAGGAACTCGGCCAGCTTCCGCCCGCCCTCACCCTCG
>NZ_JBHWYX010000021.1:0-121160 GCF_042728795.1 Streptomyces sp. NPDC060184 | reverse complement strand
ACTGCAGGGGGGACCCTGTGGGAGAGTAGGACGCCGCCGAACAATTTTTCCGGGAGACCCCCGTGCCATAAGGCACGGGGGTTTTCTGCGTTCTGCGGGCAATTCCGCGAATGCGGGCTCCTGCTTCCGGGCGTTCCTCCCGCCCTGTTCTCTCTTCCAGGAAGGGAAAACCGAGATCAGGGCGGGACCGCTCTTCAGAGCCGGCCGGCAGCCTTGAGCGAGAGGTAGGCGTCGGCCAGCGCCGGAGCCAGGCTTTCCGGCAGTGCGTCCACCACGACGGCTCCGTGGCGCTGGAGTCGTTCCGCGACATGCATGCGCTGGGACTGGGCGCGGGTGCCTGCGGCGGCCTCGTAGATCGCCTCGGCGGAGCCCCTCCTGCGGGACATCTCCTCGACGCGGGGATCAGCCACGGCCGCCACGATCACGGTGTGGCGCCTGGTGAGCTGCGGAAGGACAGTCAGCAGCCCCTGCTCGGCGGGGGCGCCGTCCAGGGTGGTCAGCAGCACGATCAGCGACCGCTGCGGAGCGGCGGCCAGAGCGGCGGTGCTCATCCCCCGGGTGTCCGTTTCGACTAGTTCGGGCTCCAGCGTCGCCATGGCGTCCACCACCCTCGCCAGCACCTCTCCGGTGGCCGTACGGCCTCCGACCCGAACCCGTACCCGCCGGTCGTAGGCGAGCAGGTTCACCTGGTCCCCTGCCCGCCCCGCCAGCGCGGTGAGGAGGAGCGCGGCGTCCATCGCGGCATCGAGCTTCGGTATGTCACCGACCCGGCCGGCCGAGGTGCGGCCGGTGTCGAGGACGATCAGGATGTGGCGGTCCCGTTCGGGGCGCCAGGTGCGGACGGCCACCGCCGACTGCCGTGCCGTGGCCCGCCAGTCGATGGACCGGGTGTCGTCACCCGGCACGTACGGGCGGAGACTGTCGAACTCGGTTCCCTCGCCGCGGCTCAGCGCGCTCGTGCGCCCGTCGAGCTCGCGGAGGCGCGCGAGACGGGAGGGGAGGTGCTTGCGGCTGGAGAACGGCGGGAGCACGCGGACGTTCCACGGAACCCGGTGGTAGCCCTGGCGTGCCACGAGACCCAGCGGGCCCAACGACCGGACAGTCACCCGATCGGGGACACGATCCCCCCGTCGGGTCGGCCGGAGCAGCGTGGTGAGCCGCCGTGCCTCGCCGGCGGCCACGGAGACCGTATGGCGGGACGCGCCGGTCTCCGCGGCCGTGGCTCCACTGCTCGGAGACCAGGCGTCGCGGAGTTCTGCACGGAGACGGCGGCGGGAGCTGTTGGTCACGGAGAGTTGCACCGAGGCGCCGTCACCGAGTCGAACAGATGTATCACCGGATCGGGTGAAACGCAGGCTGCGCACTGGTGCTGCCAGGGCGTAGTCGCACAGAATGGCTAGCGAGAGGGGGGCATTGACCGCGAGCATCCCGGCCCAGCTGGGGGCCAGGATGCCTACGGGGAGTGATCCTGCGGCGGCGAGGAGAGCGGCTCTTCCGGTGAGGGCCATGGTCACCGCCTCACCGGGGGACAGGCACGAGGGCGAGGACCGCCGTGATGACGGCGTCCGGGGTGACGCCCTCCATCTCGGCCTCGGGCCGCAGATGGATGCGATGACGGAGTGCGGGGAGGGCGAGGGCCTTCACATCGTCGGGGATGACGTAGTCCCTGCCGGTGAGCCAGGCCCAGGCACGAGCGGCGGAGAGCAGCGCGGTGGCGCCGCGGGGGGAGACACCGAGGGCGAGCGAGGGGGATTCACGGGTGGCACGGCAGAGATCGACGACATAACCGGCGACCTCGGGGGAGACCGAGGTCGTGGCGACAGCGGCTCGGGCGGCTTCCAAGTCGGCTGGTCCGGCGACGGGGGATATGCCCGCCGCCTTCAGGTCACGTGGGTTGAAGCCCTCGACGTGACGGGTGAGGACGTTGATCTCCTCCTCCCGGGTGGGGAGAGGCACCGTCAGTTTCAGCAGAAAGCGGTCCAGTTGGGCCTCGGGGAGGGGGTACGTGCCCTCGTACTCCACCGGGTTCTGGGTGGCGACGACGAGAAACGGATCGGGGAGGGGACGAGGGGTTCCGTCGACGCTGACCTGTCGCTCCTCCATGGCCTCCAGGAGCGAGGACTGCGTCTTGGGGGGAGTGCGGTTGATCTCGTCGGCGATCAGCAGGTTGGTGAAGACCGGACCTGCCTGGAAGGAGAACTCGGCGGTGCGCGCGTCGTAGACCAGAGACCCGGTGACGTCACTGGGCATCAGGTCGGGTGTGAACTGGACACGTTTGGTGTCGAGTTCGAGGGAGGCGGCCAGAGCGCGGACGAGCAAGGTCTTGGCCACACCGGGGACGCCCTCCAGCAGGACGTGCCCCCGGCAGAGCAGGGCGACGACGAGTCCGGTGACGGCCGGGTCCTGACCGACGACGGCCTTCGCGATCTCGGAGCGCAGGGCTTCGAGTGATGCGCGGGCGTCGTCGGAGTTCCTGGGAGCCGCGGAGGTCCCTGGAACCGCCGGGGTCGGGGCGCTCATGACGTGCGTACCTCTCTTTCGAGGGCGTCGAGTTGGTCGGCCAGGCGTACCAGTGCGGTGTCGTCGGCCGGGGTCGCGCCGAAGAGCAGGGCATCGAGGTCGCCGTCGGCAGGGAGCCGGGCGGAGAGTGCGGGGACGAGTACGTCCGGGGACTGCGCGTCGCGGGGCGAGACACCCACGAGCGGGGCGAGCCGGGCACGGGCCGCCTCGCGGAGCAGGGCGGCGGCACGGTCGCGTGCGCCGGCCTTCCGGTAGAGGCGGGCGTGACCCTCCGTCGCTTCGGAGGCGTGGACGGCGACCGGCAGGTTCTCGGTCACCAGCGGACCGAACCTGCGTCCGCGCCAGACGGCTGCGAGCAGGGCCGCGACGGCGAGTTGCAGCGTGCCCCACAACCAGCCGGAGGGGATCAGATCGAAGAAGTCGGGCTCGTCGTCCCCGGAGGAGCCGGCATCGGTTCCGTGGTCCTGGCCGGAGCCGCTACCGGTGCGGTGGTCCTGCCCGGAGCCGGACCCGGTGCCGGTGCGGTGGTCCTGTCCGGAGCCGCCGTCGTTGTTCGTGTCCTGACCGTCCTCCGTGGCGGACGGGTCGGAGAGAGAGGGGAGGTACCAGACGAGATGCGTACGGGAGCCGAGGAGTTGCAGGGCCAGCGAGGCGTTGCCCTCGTGGGCGAGGTGCTGGTTGACCAGGAGATGGGGGGTGCCGAGCAGGACGGTCTCGCCGTGCTGCCGCGGGACGACGAGGAGCGAGGTCAGGTGGTGGTCCGGGTAGCAGCCGAAGGCTCCGGGTCCGTCCGTCGCGTAGGTGACCCCGCCCAGGTCCGCCGTGCCCGCGCGGCGGGCGGCCGGGTACGCACAGGCGGCGGCGCGCGCCGTCACCCCGACGGTGGGGCCGACGTCCACGCCGGGGGCGAGTACGGGGACGGAAGGCTCTCCCGGAGCGACCAGGACGGTACGGCCCCCGGAGCCGGCGGTGGCGTCGGAGAGGCGTTCCTGCTGGGACTCGGTGAGCAGGTCCGGAGCGGCGACCAGGAGCGTGCTGTCGGGGCCGGCAGCCGAGACGGCGCCGTCGAGCGTGGTGACCACGTCGACGGTGACACCGCCCTGCTCCAGGAGTTCGGCCAGGGCCCTGCTGCCCTCCGGGTCGGCCGAGCGGGGATCGAGCGTCCCGTGATGGCTGCCGGGCTGCAGGGCCGCGATGGTGACGCCACCGATGACCAGGACCAGCAGAGCCAGCAGGAAGCCGCGGGCCCGCTTCCAGAGCTGTGCGGGGGTCGCGGCCAGGGAGGTGGAGCCCGGGGCCTGACGCCTGTCGGCGGGGCCGGGAGCGGTACCCGCGCTCGTGGAGCCCGGGGCGGCACTCGTACCGGCGGGGCCGGAGGTGGGCCGGGTGGGCCCGGTCATCCGACGGCTCCTGTCGTGACGGCGGTCGCGGGCCGCGCTGCTTCGAGGTCGCTGTCGAGGGTGCGGACGGTCAGATACGCGGTCTCGTCCGCCGTGCGTCCGCCGTACGTGAGGGCGTCGAAGGCGCGGGCCGCGGTGCGCAGGCGGGCCGCGTGGTCCGGCAGTCGGCGTCCGGCCTCTTCCGCCGCCTCGTCGGCCGTGCGGCCGGGGCGGGGGTCGAGCAGTGCGCGCTCCTCCAGGGAGCGGACGATCGCGCGGGTGCGTTCCTGGACCGCCTCCGTCCAGCGGAGAGCCGCCGCGTGCCTCTCGGCGGCGGTGCGGTGCTCGGCGGCACCGCGCGGTCCGCTCTCCCGGAAGAGGGGCTTGGCCGAGCCGGCCGCCCGCTTCGGCGTGCCCAGCCGCCACCAGAGTGCGGCGGCCAGGCCCACGGCCAGGAGAATCAGCACGAAGACGCCCCACGGTCCCCCGGGCGCGATGCCGGTGGCCGAGTCGAAGAGCCCGCCGATCCAGTCCCAGAAGGAGTCGAAGGCCCGTCTCAGCAGGCCGGGGTCGCCCTCGTGGTACATCCCCTTGGACAGTTCGGTCTTCGCCGCCTCCCGCGCGGGAACCCGTGGGGTGTCCACGGGGATGTCCCCGGAGATGTTCGCGAACCTGGGACCGGCCCACGCATGTGGCCCCGATGTGCTGGTGCCCCCCGCACCCATCATGCCATCAGCCTCCGCTGGTCGTGTATCCGGGGAGCCCGGCGGCACGGCCGAGTTCCAGGTCGAGAGCCTCGCGGCGGATGCGCTGGTCGACGTAGACCAGCGAGATCACACCGGAGACGAAGGGGTACGTCAGCATCGAGATGAGGACGTTGCCGATGCTGGACACGACGAGGAAGAGCCAGCCGGTCGGGGTCGGATCGCTGCTGAAGAGCCCACCGGACGTGCTGCCGTCGACGGAGAGCCCGATCAGGAGGAAGGGGACGCCGATGACCAGGGTCACGACGACGACGCACGCGCAGGTGGCCGCCAGAATGCCGAAGATCCGCCACCAGGCGCCTCGGACCAGCTTCGCGGACCGGCGGAGGGCCTGGCCCACCGACTGGCGCTCCAGTACCAGGGCAGGGGCCGCGAGGCAGGAGACGACCATCAGCCAGAGGGACACTCCGGAGGCGGCGAAGAACCCGAGCCCGAGGAGTCCGGCGCCTGCCGCGGAACCGACGAGCAGTCCCGGGGTCACGCCCACCGCCATGATCGCCACGATCGTCACCGCGAGCAGCAGTGCCAGCCCCACCACACCCGGGATCCGGGGGCGAACCTCCGCCCGGACCTCGGCCGAGGTGGCGGTGCGGCCCAGCACCGAGCGGCTGACCACGACGCCGAGCACCGAGGCGGTGAAGAGGAAGGCGGCCATGCCGAGGACCGCGCTCGGCGCGCTCGTGATGAGCATGGACCGCATCGCGTCGAAGGACTGACGGAGGGCCTCGGCGTCGGAGACGTCCGGGTCGATCGTGATCGGTTCGGGGAGAAGGAAACGCTCGACCAGGACGGTGACGATCTGCACGAGGACGGCGACCACCAGGCTGACTCCCAGCGCGGTACGCCAGTGGGCACGCATGGCCGCGACCGACCCGTCGAGCATCTCACCGACGCTCAGCGGACGGAGCGGGACGACACCCGGCTTGGGCGCCACCGGAGCATGGCCCCAGTTCGGGGAGCCGCCCCAGCCCGGGTACGCCTGCCGCGTCGGCTGACCCCAGCCCGGGTAACCGCCGGGGTTCTGGCTGCCGCCCCAGCCCGGCGCCGGCGGGGCATTCCCCGGGCCGGGTGCGGGCGGAGCCGGGGCGGACCACTGGCCGGGCGGCGGCTGGGCGGGAGACCACTGGCCTGCCGAGCCGCTGCCGTTGCCGCCGGCGCGGTTCGGGCCGCGCCCGTCCGCAGGGCCCTCGCCCGAGGGGTTTGCGTCTGCGGGGATTCCGTTCGCGCTGTCCCCGTTCGCGGAGTTCCCGTGCGGGCTGTCCCCGTTCGCGGGCCGGGAGCCGGTGGGCGGTTCGGAGTCGACGGGTCCGGAGGGGCGGGGTACGCCCGCGCCCTGCTCGTCGGAGGGCGCGGATCCGGGCGGGGCCCAGCCCGGAGAGTCGTTCATTCTGGCTCCTTCACCGTCCTGACCGCGCATCGGGGCGGCAGGTTGGCAGCCATCGTGCCACGCGGGGCAGAAGTACGTTCGAGGTGCTTCTGGTTGGCACCTTCATATGTGGGCCTCCCAGCGGGCAGACTGGGCGGATGGCTGATCAGGACGCGCAATCGCCGGTGGGCGCCGAGCCCCCCGCGCTTCCCGTACTCCGCTGGGACGAGCCGCCCGAAGGCCCGGTCCTGGTACTCCTCGACCAGACCCGGCTCCCCGCCGAGGAGGTCGAGCTGGTCTGCACCGACGCACCCGCCCTGGTGCGGGCGATCCAGACGCTGGCGGTGCGCGGGGCACCGCTGCTGGGCATCGCAGGGGCGTACGGCGTCGCCCTCGCGGCGGTCCGGGGATACGACGTGGACGAGGCAGCGGAGCTGCTGGCCACGGCGCGGCCCACCGCCGTGAACCTGGCGTACGGGGTCCGGCGCGCGGTCCGCGCCCACGCGGCGGCGCTCGCGGAGGGGGCGGCGCCCGAACGGGCCGCCGCGGCGGCGCTCGCCGAGGCGCGGGCCCTGCACCGCCAGGACGCCGAGGCCTCCGGTCGGATGGCCCGGCACGGCCTGTCCCTCCTGGACGAGCTGTTGCCGGCCGGAGGGCACCGCCTGCTGACCCACTGCAACACGGGTGCGCTGGTCTCCGGCGGCGAGGGGACGGCGTTCGCCGTCGCGCTCGCGGCGCACCGGCAGGGCAGGCTGCGCCGGTTGTGGGTGGGTGAGACGCGTCCGCTGCTCCAGGGCTCCCGGCTCACCGCGTACGAGGCGGCCCGGCACGGAATGGCGTACCAGCTGCTCACGGACGGCGCGGCGGGATCGCTCTTCGCGGCCGGGCAGGTCGACGCGGTACTGATCGGCGCGGACCGCATCGCGGCGGACGGCTCCGTGGCGAACAAGGTGGGGAGCTACCCGCTCGCGGTGCTCGCCCAGTACCACCATGTGCCGTTCGTCGTGGTGGCACCGACCACGACGGTGGATCAGGGCGCCCCGGACGGTACGTCGATCGTCGTCGAGCGGCGTTCCGGCCGCGAGGTGACGGAGCTCACACCGTCACGGTCCGCGTCGCGCGGGGGAGCGGGGGGCGGAACGGTCGTGGCACCGCTGGGAACCCCGGTGTACAACCCGGCGTTCGACGTCACACCGCCGGAACTGATCACGGCGATCGTCACGGAGGAGGGCGTCATTTCGCCGGTCACGAGGGCCGGACTGGCCGAGCTGTGTGCCAGGTCATCGCAGATAACGATTAGCTAATGGGATGATGTCGATTATGAAGGGACGCGTCCTTGTCGTCGACGACGACACCGCACTGGCCGAGATGCTCGGCATCGTGTTGCGTGGAGAAGGTTTTGAACCGTCGTTCGTAGCGGACGGCGACAAGGCACTTGCTGCCTTCCGGGAGGCGAAGCCGGACCTGGTGCTGCTCGACCTCATGCTGCCCGGACGGGACGGCATCGAGGTCTGCAGGCTCATCAGGGCCGAGTCCGGCGTGCCGATCGTGATGCTCACCGCGAAGAGCGACACCGTCGACGTCGTGGTGGGCCTGGAGTCCGGGGCGGACGACTACATCGTGAAGCCGTTCAAGCCCAAGGAGCTGGTGGCCAGGATCCGGGCGCGCCTGCGGAGGTCGGAGGAGCCGGCGCCCGAGCAGCTGACCATCGGCGACCTGGTCATCGACGTGGCGGGGCACTCGGTGAAGCGGGAGGGGCAGTCCATCGCGCTGACCCCGCTGGAGTTCGACCTGCTGGTCGCGCTCGCCCGCAAGCCGTGGCAGGTCTTCACCCGTGAGGTCCTGCTGGAGCAGGTGTGGGGCTACCGGCACGCAGCGGACACCCGTCTGGTGAACGTGCACGTCCAGCGGCTCCGTTCCAAGGTCGAGAAGGACCCCGAGCGGCCCGAGATCGTCGTCACCGTGCGTGGCGTCGGCTACAAGGCCGGACCCAGCTGACATGACCCGAGGCAGCGCTGCTCCTGGCCCCGGGGAGCCCGGAGCCCCCGAGGAGCGGGCTGCCGGACCGGGGCGTTCCGGTCTCCTCCGGGGCGGCCGGTTGTTCACCGACCGGACGCCCGGAGGCCCGTTCCCGCGCCTTCTGCTGCGCTGGGTGCGGCGTCCGCTGCTGCCCGCCGTGCGGGTGTGGCGCCGCAATCTCCAGCTGCGCGTCGTCGCCGGCACCCTGCTGATGTCGCTCGGCGTCGTACTGCTGCTCGGCTTCGTCGTCATCGGGCAGGTGCGCAACGGTCTGCTCGACGCCAAGGGCAAGGCCGCCCAGACCCAGGCCGCCGGCGGGTTCGCCGCGGCCCAGGCGAAGGCGAACGAGCCCCTCACCCCCGGCCGGGAGGAGGGCACCGACGGCATGTCGGCCAACACCTCCTGGCGGACCGACCTCGTCGACCAGCTCGCCAGCGGCGGCGCCAACGCCTTCAACGTGGTGGCGCTCAGTCCGGACTCCGTGAGCCGGGGGACCGCCAGCCGGGCACCACGCGGTTCGGGGAGCGTGGAGGCGTCCAGCGTCCCGGACCGCCTGCGCGAGTCGGTCGACAAGGGCCCGGGCGCGTTCCAGACGTACTCGCTGATCCGGTACTCCTACGGAAAGTCGCAGCCCGGGCTCGTGGTGGGCAAGCGGCTCTACGACATCGACCACAACCCCTACGAGCTGTACTACCTCTTCCCGCTCACGCAGGAGGAGAAGTCCCTGGCGCTCGTCAAGACGACGCTCGCCACCGCCGGGCTCTTCGTCGTGGTCCTGCTCTGCGCCATCGCCTGGTTCGTGGTGCGCCAGGTCGTCACCCCCGTACGGATGGCGGCCGGGATCGCCGAGCGGCTTTCGGCGGGGCGGCTCCAGGAGCGGATGAAGGTCACCGGCGAGGACGACATCGCCCGGCTCGGCGAGGCCTTCAACAAGATGGCCCAGAACCTCCAGCTGAAGATCCAGCAGCTGGAGGAGTTGTCCCGGATGCAGCGCCGCTTCGTCTCCGACGTCTCGCACGAGCTGCGCACTCCGCTCACCACCGTGCGGATGGCGGCCGACGTCATCCACGAGGCGCGGGTGGACTTCGACCCCATAACCGGCCGCGCCGCCGAACTGCTCGGCGATCAGCTCGACCGGTTCGAGTCCCTCCTCTCCGACCTGCTGGAGATCAGCCGGTTCGACGCGGGGGCGGCGGCGCTGGACGCCGAGCCGATCGACCTGCGGTCCGTCGTCCGCCGGGTGATCGGCGGTGCCGAACCCCTCGCGGAGCGGAAGGGCACCCGCATCCGGGTGGTCGGGGACGAACTGCCGGTCGTGGCGGAGGCGGACCCCCGGCGGGTCGAGCGCGTCCTGCGCAACCTCGTCGTCAACGCCGTCGAGCACGGCGAGGGCCGGGACGTCGTGGTGCGGATGGGCGCGGCCCAGGGCGCCGTCGCCGTCGCGGTGCGCGACTACGGCGTCGGACTGAAGCCCGGTGAGGCGACGCGCGTCTTCAACCGCTTCTGGCGTGCCGACCCGGCCCGCGCCCGTACGACCGGGGGCACCGGGCTCGGACTGTCCATCGCCGTGGAGGACGCCCGGCTGCACGGCGGCTGGCTCCAGGCGTGGGGCGAGCCCGGCGGCGGCTCGCAGTTCCGGCTCACCCTCCCCCGCACGGCGGACGAGCCGCTGCGCGGGTCCCCGATACCCCTGGAGCCCGAGGACTCGCGGCGCAACGTCGCGGACCGCGAGCGCTCCGGTGCGGGAGACACCGGTACCGCCGCCGACGGCCGGAACCGGGTGATGGCCGTACCCCACCAGCCCAGCTCCTCCGACCGGGGCGCGCTGCCCGCCTCCGCCCGGCCCGGTGCCGCCCGGCAGGCCCCCGCCTCGGTCCACCCCGCGGCGCTGCCCGGCAGCGGGGCGCGCGTGGTCGCCCGACCGGGTTCCGCTCCCGCGGCCCCCGCACCGCAGATCCCGGAGCAGCCCCGGGAGCACATCCCCGGGCAGCCCCGGGAGCAGATCCCCGAGCAGGCCGGGGAGCAGATCCCGGACAGGTTCCCGGACCAGGAGGACACCCGACGTGGGTTCTGACCGTCGTAGGGACGGCCGCCGCCGCAGAGCCGGGCGGGCGACCGCGGTGCTCGGCCTCGGCGTCCTGCTGCTGGCCGGCTGCGGGTCGATGCCCGTCGTCGGGGACGTCAAGCCCGTCGACGCCTCCCAGGCCGGTGACGCCCAGGTGCAGGTCTACGCCGTTCCGCCCCGTGACGGCGCTGAGCCGGGCGAGGTGGTCGACGGTTTCCTGGAGTCGATGACGAGTGACGACCCCTCGTTCCGGACGACCCGCACCTATCTGACGCAGGACGCGGCCCGCGCCTGGCGCCCCGCCGCCGGCACCACCGTGCTCGCCAAGGCCCCGAACCGCAACGCCCCCGCCCCGCTGGGCCCGGAGCCCGAGGCGACGGACACCACCTACACCCTCAGTGGCCAGAAGGTGGCGGAGGTCGACGCGCAGAGCTCGTACCAGCCGATCGCGCCCGCCGACTACGTGCAGAGCCTGCACCTGGTGCGGGAGAAGAGCGCCGACGGCAAAAAGGAGTGGCGGATCAGTTCCGTGCCGGACGGGCTCGTGCTCGGCCAGTCCGACTTCAAGCGGCTCTACCGTTCCGTCAACACCTACTACTTCGCGTCCGGTTCGGCGGACGGTCCCGCCGCGCTGGTCGCCGACCCCGTCTACGTACGCAACCGGACCGACCCGGTGACACGGATGGACGCCACCACGCAGACCATCCGGACCCTCCTCGACGGGCCGACCGACTGGCTGCGGCCCGTCGTCGATTCCAGCTTCCCCACCGGTACGACGCTGCAGAAGGGCGTCACGTCGCTGGCGCCGGACGACCAGAACGTCCTCAAGGTGCCGCTCAACAAGGAGGCGGCCCGCGCCACCCGGAGCGCCTGCCGGAGGATGGCGGCCCAGGTGCTCTTCACCCTGCGGGACCTGACGTCCGCCCGGGTCGAGCAGGTGGAGCTGGAGAACGGGCGGAAGGTGCTCTGCTCGCTGGGGGCCGAGGAGACGAGCGGGTTCGCCCCCGACCGCGGCTCCGGGGCACCCGTCGGCCAGTACTTCGTCGACGAGGGGAAGGTGCTGCGGATTCCCGGTTCGACCAAGGGCAGCGGCGAGCCCGTTCCGGTGACCGGCCCGCTCGGCGAGGGCACCCGGCCGATGAGCGCGGTCGGCGTCTCCCGCGACGAGGAGAAGGCGGCCGGGGTGACGGCCGACCGGACGCGGCTGTACGTGGCGTCCATCGTCGAGGAGGGCGAACTGCCCGCCGAAGCTCCGGTCGTCAGCCACGCGGCGTTGGCCGACGACCGTCTGTCGGCTCCGAGCTGGGACGGCCGGGGCGACCTCTGGGTCGCCGACCGCGACCCGCGCGAACCCCGGCTGCTCAGGCTGGCCGGCGGTGAGGGCACCCCGCAGGAGGTCGCCGTACCGGGTCTCGGCGGGGAGCGGATCGAGGCGCTCCGGATGTCCGCCGACGGGGTGCGGATCGCGCTGCTCGTGGGGGAGAAGGGCCACCGGACGCTGAAGATCGGCCGGGTCGAGAGGGTCGGCTCCGGTGCCACGCAGCAGGTGTCCGTCCAGGACCTGCGCCAGGCCGCGCCGCAGCTCACCGACGTCACCGCGGTCTCCTGGTCCGGACGCGGCCGGCTGGTCGTGGTCGGCAAGGAGGAGGGCGGGGTCCAGCAGGTGCGCTACGTGCAGGCGGACGGGTCCACCTCGTCCTTGGAGGTGCTGCCCGGCGTCAACCAGGTCGAGTCGATCGCCGCGGCCGACGACGAGCTCCTGCCGCTGATGGCGGACACCATGAGCGACGGCATCGTGAAACTGTCGCCCGGCGACAACTGGCAGACCGTGCTGAAGAAGGGCACCTCGCTGGTCTACCCGGGCTGAGGCCCCGGACCCGCGGGTCTCCCAGGGCTGAGGCCCCGGCCTCGCGGGTCTCCTGAAACCGGGCCCGGCCCGTGTCCGGCGGTGTTGTCCACAGGGGTGGCGTTGCCGTGGGGCGGCGGGCAGTGTGGTGGTGTGCGGGAATGGTGGCGGGAGTTCGCCGGACTGGTCCTGCCGGTGTCCTGCGGGGGCTGCGGCAGGCCGCGTACGGAGCTGTGCGCCGCGTGCGGCTCGGCGCTCGGCGGCCGGTCACCGCGCCGGGTGCGGCCCTCGCCCGAGCCGCCCGGCCTTCCGGTGGTGCATGCCGCCGCCCCGTACGAGAACGCCGTGCGCGCCCTTCTGCTGAGCCACAAGGAGCGCGGCGCCCTGGCGCTCGCGGGGCCGCTCGGTGACGCCCTCGCGGCGGCCGTACGGGCCGGGCCCGCGTGGTCCGGACGGGGCGGGCCCCTGCTGCTCGTGCCCGTACCCTCCGCCCGTCGTTCCACAGCCGCGCGGGGGCATGATCCGGTACGGCGCCTCGCCCGCGCGTCGGCCGCCGCGCTGCGGCGCTCGGGCACCCCTGCGCGGGTCCTCCCCGTACTGCGGCAGCGGCGCCGGGTCGCCGACCAGGCGGGGCTCCGGGCGGCCGAGCGGCGGGCCAATCTCGCGGGCGCGCTCGAGGCCGTCCCCGGTGCGGAACGGCTCCTCGCGTCCGGCCCGGTGGTGCTGGTGGACGACCTGCTGACGACCGGGTCGACGCTGGCGGAGGCGGCCCGCGCGGTCGGTCCGGCACTGCCCCGGACGGGCGGGTTCCCGCCGCCCCGAGCAGTTGTGGTCGCAGCTTCTCCGTCTGCCTTCGGAATAAACCGGAACTGACAGAAATGTTTCATCTCTGCAGGTGGTGGAAGGGCAAAGGGGCCTGAACGGAGGTACGCGTGAGTAGCGGGTGCCGAGAAGGCGGTCGGCACGCTATGTTCGGTGGTGAGGAATGGTGAACCCCAGGCCTCGACGAATGCACCACCAGGTTTCGGGCAGGCCGACAACCGGAGTTCAGCTGTCGGAAGATCGGTGGGATGGTGAACCCGCCGGTGGGCAGGAGGAGGTGGAAGGTCACCGAGTCCGAGGCTCCGGAACGCCACTGGAGCCTGGTGCAAAAGGGAGGCGCTCCGCCACCGTTGCGGAGCGATCCGGGAACGGAGTTCTGCGTGGACATCGTCGTCAAGGGCCGCAAGACCGAGGTGCCCGAGCGGTTCCGCAAGCACGTGGCCGAGAAGCTGAAGCTGGACAAGATCCAGAAGTTCGACGGCAAGGTGATCAGCCTCGACGTCGAGGTGTCCAAGGAGCCGAACCCCCGTCAGGCCGACCGTTCCGACCGGGTGGAGATCACGCTCCGCTCGCGCGGTCCGGTGATCCGGGCGGAAGCGGCTGCGGGCGACGCGTACGCGGCGCTGGACCTGGCCACGGGCAAGCTGGAGGCGCGGCTGCGCAAGCAGCACGACAAGCGCTACAGCCGCCGCGGCAACGGCCGTCTGTCGGCCGCCGAGGTCGGTGACGTGGTGCCGGGCACGGCAGCGTTCGACGAGGACGGCGAACTGGTCAACGACCAGGCGGCCCAGGAGGTACCCACCACGAAGTTCGGTTCGCTGGAGGTACAGGGCGAAGGCCCGCTGGTGATGCGCGAGAAGACGCACGTGGCGGCCCCGATGCTGCTCGACCAGGCGCTCTACGAGATGGAACTGGTCGGCCACGACTTCTACTTGTTCGTCGACGCGGAGACCAAGGAGCCCAGCGTCGTCTACCGGCGGCACGCGTACGACTACGGTGTCATCCACCTGAGGACCGATCCGCTCGCCGCCGACGAGGCCGGTGGCGCGGGCGGTGCGCTCGGCGGCTGACGGACCGTTGCGCGGTGCCCCTGGAGAGCGTGCGCGCCCCCGGGGGCACCGGCGTGCGACCACGGGACCTCCGTTCCGGCGGCCGGGCATGAAAGCATGGCCCCCCGAGCCAATCGGTATGCGGTGCAGTGCCGTTGGCGACCGTGTGTGATTGCAGGCCGTGGCCTTCAGGGGGAGGAACGATGGCGGACACCTTCGGGCCCGTGCGCGACACGAATGTTTCCGGAGACGCTGCCCGTACCCGAGCCGGCGCGGACGAGGACACCTCGCCACGCAATGAGCCCATCCGGGTCCTGGTGGTGGACGACCACGCTCTCTTCCGCAGAGGACTGGAGATCGTTCTCCAGCAGGAGGAGGACATCCAGGTCGTCGGTGAGGCGGGCGACGGCGCGGAGGCCGTGGACAAGGCGGCGGACCTGCTGCCCGACATCGTGCTGATGGACGTACGGATGCCCAAGCGCGGGGGCATCGAGGCGTGCACCGCCATCAAGGAAGTGGCCCCCAGCGCGAAGATCATCATGCTGACGATCAGCGACGAGGAGGCCGACCTCTACGACGCGATCAAAGCCGGTGCCACCGGATACCTGCTCAAGGAGATCTCCACCGACGAGGTCTCCACGGCGATCAGGGCCGTCGCCGACGGGCAGTCCCAGATCAGCCCGTCCATGGCGTCGAAACTCCTCACCGAGTTCAAATCGATGATCCAGCGCACCGACGACCGGCGCCTTCTTCCCGCTCCCCGGCTCACCGACCGTGAACTCGAAGTCCTGAAACTCGTGGCCACCGGCAAGAACAACCGCGACATCGCCAAGCAGTTGTTCATTTCCGAGAACACCGTCAAGAATCACGTCCGCAATATCCTGGAGAAACTCCAGCTCCACTCCCGGATGGAAGCCGTGGTCTATGCCATGCGGGAGAAGATCCTGGAGATCAGGTGAACAGCCCTTCCGCGTGAGCGCCGGCTCACCGGCGCGCGGCGAAGAACGCCGCCCCGAGCGCCCCGGTCAGTGGCTCCCGCAGCTCCGGGGTGTCCACCCGCTCCAGCCGTACCTCCGTGCAGCCGACCCAGGAGGCCGCCTCCACGAGCGCCGCGGCCATCGGCGCCACCGCCTTGGGGCTCGCCAGGGACACCTGACGGGCGACCAGTGTGGTGCCCTCGCGCGCCGGGTCGACGCGGCCCTGGAGCCGTCCGCCGGCCAGCAGGGGCATGGCGAAATACCCGTGCACCCGCTTGGGCTTCGGGGTGTACGCCTCCAGGCGGTGGGTGAACCCGAAGATCCGCTCGGTGCGCGCGCGTTCCCAGATCAGGGAGTCGAACGGTGACAGCAGCGTCGTGCGGTGGCGCCCGCGCGGCTCGGCGGCCAGCGCCTCCGGATCGGCCCAGGCGGGCTTCCCCCAGCCCTCCACCGACACGGGGACGAGCCCGGAATTGGCCACCACGGCGTCGAAGTCCTCGGCCTTCAGACGGTGGTAGTCCGCGAGATCGGAGCGGGTGCCGACCCCCAGCGAGCGGCCGGCGAGCGCGACGAGCCGTCGGCGGCACTCCTCGTCGCTCAGGTCGTCGTGGAGGAAGCGGTCGGGGATCGCCCGCTCGGCGAGGTCGTAGACCCGCTTCCACCCCCGGCGCTCGGTGCAGACCACCTCGCCGTACATCAGGGCGCGCTCGACGGCGACCTTCGTCGCGGACCAGTCCCACCACTCGCCGCCGTTCTTCGCTCCGCCGAGCTGGGTCGCGGTGAGCGGCCCCTCGGCGCGCAGCTGCGCGATCACGGTGTCGTACGTGCCGGTGGGCAGCTCGTGGTGCCACTGCGGGCGGTCGCGGTAGGCGCGGCGGCGGAACGCGAAGTGCGGCCACTCCTCGACGGGCAGCACGCACGCCGCGTGCGACCAGTACTCGAAGGCGCGGCCCCCCGACCAGTACGCCTCCTCCACCGCCTGGCGGCCGATCCCGCCGAGCCGGGCGTACGGAACCAGCTCGTGGGACCGGGCCAGCACCGAGATGGTGTCGAGCTGCACCGCCCCGAGATGTCGCAGCACCCCCGGCACCCCGGCACGCCGGTCCGGTGCCCCCAGGAACCCCTGGGCGCGCAGCGCGATCCGGCGGGCCTGATCGGCGGAGAGTTCGACCACGGGGGGCTGCACGGGCGGCTCGGACGTCATGGAGGCACCTTAGAGGGCGCCACCGACAGCGGTCGGGGGGACGGACGAGGGCCCCCGACCGGTCACGGCCGTTTCCGAACCGCCCCGGCCGGTCTCGACCGGATCCGACTGCTCTCGACTGAATCCGCGCACTCCGGATCGGTCCCGACCGGTGCTGGCGGATCCCAGATAGTTCTGACTGTTCTTGACCGGTCTGGACTGGGTCCGACTGGTTCTGGCCTGTCCCGACCGGGACACGGATCAGCCCGGCGGGGGCAGGTACGCGGCGGACCCCGGCGGACGCGCCCCCGCCTCCGGCAGCCCGGAGCCGGTGAGCCGGAGGCCGAGGCGGGAGGGGATCCGCCCGGGGCCGGACGCCGGAAGTCCCAGGTCCACCGGGAAGAGCGAGGCGCTCCAGAGGTTCCGGCGCACACCCCCGGCCGTCGCCCCTCCGGTCCCGTCGGCCGCCTCCCCGGCCGCCTCGGGCCGCTGCCCGTCGTCCAGCCGGAAACCGGCGCGCAGGGCGACCGCGCGGGACGCCACGTTGCCCGCCTCGGCCCACCACTCCAGCCGGACCGCCCCCAGCACGGAGAACGCCCAGCGCGCCGAGCGGACCACCGCCTCCGTCCCGTACCCCTGTCCGCGGTGCTCCCGGGCGAGCCAGTAGCCGACCTCGTACGTGCGGGGCCCCGGCCGCCGGACGAGGCCGAGGGCGCCCGCCAGCGCGCCGTACCGCTCGACCAGCGCGAAGTGGTAGCCGGAGTCGTCCCGCCAGCCCGCCGGGGCGAGGGTGCTCGTGAAGAGTTCCGCGTCGGAGCGCAGGTAGGGCGACGGGATCTCCGTCCAGCGGAGGATCTCCGGGTCCTGGCAGGCGAGGTGCACCGCGTCCGTGTCCCCGGGGGTGAAGGGGCGGAGCAACAGGCGTCGGGAGGTGAGGGTGATCGGCTCCATGGGCGCATTCTGGTGACCGCGGGGACCGGGCGTGAGCACTTTCCGGGCTTCCCGGCACCTTCCAGGCTCTTCGGCCGTTGTCCTGGAAGGCGCGGTGAGGTCCACCCAGGGGCAGCCCTCCCGGCGCGGCGGTCTCCTCGCTTACGATGGCCGTTGCGGTGGGGCCCACCTGCCGTGCCCGCGCCAGAGTCCGTCAAACGACCCGGTGCCAGGCCCGACCGGCAAGGAGACCAGCCTCAGTGTCCGTCTTCAACAAGCTCATGCGTGCAGGCGAAGGCAAGATCCTGCGCAAACTGCACCGCATCGCGGACCAGGTCAGCTCCATCGAAGAGGACTTCGTCAACCTCTCCGACGCCGAGCTGCGGGCGCTCACCGACGAGTACAAGGAACGGTACGCGGCCGGCGAGAGCCTGGACGACCTGCTTCCCGAGGCGTTCGCCACCGTCCGTGAGGCCGCGAAGCGCGTCCTCGGCCAGCGCCACTACGACGTCCAGATGATGGGCGGCGCCGCCCTGCACCTGGGGTACGTCGCCGAGATGAAGACCGGTGAGGGCAAGACCCTCGTCGGCACCCTGCCCGCGTACCTCAACGCGATCTCCGGCAAGGGCGTCCACCTGATCACGGTCAACGACTACCTCGCCGAGCGCGACTCCGAGCTCACGGGCCGGGTCCACAAGTTCCTCGGCCTGACCGTCGGCTGCATCGTCGCCAACATGACCCCGGCGCAGCGTCGCGAGCAGTACGCCTGCGACATCACGTACGGCACGAACAACGAGTTCGGATTCGACTACCTCCGCGACAACATGGCGTGGTCCAGGGACGAACTCGTCCAGCGCGGCCACAACTTCGCCGTGGTCGACGAGGTCGACTCGATCCTCGTCGACGAGGCGCGTACCCCGCTGATCATCTCCGGCCCGGCCGACCAGGCCACCAAGTGGTACGGCGACTTCGCCAAGCTGGTCACCCGGCTGGTCAAGGGCGAGGCCGGCAACCAGCTCAAGGGCATCGAGGAGACCGGCGACTACGAGGTCGACGAGAAGAAGCGGACCGTGGCCATCCACGAGTCCGGCGTCGCCAAGGTCGAGGACTGGCTCGGGATCGACAACCTCTACGAGTCGGTCAACACGCCTCTCGTC
This sequence comes from Streptomyces sp. NPDC060184, assembly GCF_042728795.1. Taxonomy (NCBI): domain Bacteria; kingdom Bacillati; phylum Actinomycetota; class Actinomycetes; order Kitasatosporales; family Streptomycetaceae; genus Streptomyces; species Streptomyces sp. NPDC060184. Next base: position 103,083 of record NZ_JBHWYX010000021.1, on the reverse strand, counting down.
GGGTACCTCAACAACGCCATCAAGGCGAAGGAACTCTTCAAGAAGGACAAGGACTACGTCGTCATCGACGGCGAAGTCATGATCGTCGACGAGCACACCGGCCGTATCCTCGCCGGCCGCCGCTACAACGAGGGCATGCACCAGGCGATCGAGGCGAAGGAAGGGGTGGACATCAAGGACGAGAACCAGACCCTCGCCACGATCACCCTGCAGAACTTCTTCCGCCTGTACGACAAGCTCTCCGGCATGACCGGTACGGCGATGACCGAGGCCGCCGAGTTCCACCAGATCTACAAGCTGGGCGTCGTGCCGATCCCGACGAACCGGCCGATGGTCCGCCTGGACCAGTCCGACCTGATCTACCGCACCGAGGTCGCCAAGTTCGCCGCCGTCGTCGACGACATCGCGGAGAAGCACGAGAAGGGGCAGCCGATCCTGGTCGGCACCACCTCGGTCGAGAAGTCCGAGTACCTCTCGCAGCAGCTCTCCAAGCGCGGCGTCCAGCACGAGGTGCTCAACGCCAAGCAGCACGACCGTGAGGCGACCATCGTCGCCCAGGCCGGCCGCAAGGGCGCCGTCACCGTCGCGACGAACATGGCCGGCCGCGGCACCGACATCAAGCTCGGCGGCAACCCCGACGACCTCGCCGAGGCGGAGCTGCGCCAGCGCGGCCTCGACCCGGTCGAGCACGTCGAGGAGTGGGCGGCAGCGCTGCCCGCCGCGCTGGAGAAGGCCGAGCTGGCCGTGAAGGCGGAGTTCGAGGAGGTCAAGGACCTCGGCGGGCTGTACGTCCTGGGCACCGAGCGCCACGAGTCGCGTCGTATCGACAACCAGCTGCGCGGTCGTTCCGGCCGTCAGGGCGACCCGGGCGAGTCCCGCTTCTACCTCTCGCTGGGCGACGACCTGATGCGCCTGTTCAAGGCGCAGATGGTGGAGCGCGTGATGTCGATGGCGAACGTCCCCGACGACGTGCCGATCGAGAACAAGATGGTCACCCGCGCCATCGCCTCCGCCCAGTCCCAGGTCGAGCAGCAGAACTTCGAGACGCGCAAGAACGTCCTGAAGTACGACGAGGTGCTCAACCGCCAGCGCGAGGTCATCTACGGCGAGCGTCGTCGCGTCCTGGAGGGCGAGGACCTCCAGGACCAGATCCGTCACTTCATGGACGACACGATCGACGACTACATCCGCCAGGAGACCGCCGAGGGCTTCGCGGAGGAGTGGGACCTCGACCGGCTGTGGGGCGCCTTCCGGCAGCTCTACCCGGTGAAGGTCACCGTGGAGGAGCTGGAGGAGGCCGCCGGCGACCTCGCCGGTGTCACCGCGGACTTCATCGCCGAGTCCGTCAAGGACGACATCCACGAGCAGTACGAGGAGCGCGAGAAGTCCCTCGGCTCCGAGATCATGCGTGAGCTGGAGCGCCGCGTGGTCCTCTCGGTCCTCGACCGCAAGTGGCGCGAGCACCTCTACGAGATGGACTACCTCCAGGAGGGCATCGGCCTCCGTGCCATGGCGCAGAAGGACCCGCTGGTCGAGTACCAGCGCGAAGGGTTCGACATGTTCAACGCCATGATGGAGGGCATCAAGGAGGAGTCGGTCGGCTACCTCTTCAACCTTGAGGTCCAGGTCGAGCAGCAGGTCGAGGAAGTCCCCGTCAAGGAGGACGCCGAGCAGCCCTCGCTCGCCAAGGAGGGCGCCGGTGTCGCGGCGGCCCCCCGGCCGGAGATCCGCGCCAAGGGTCTCGAAGCCCCGCAGCGCCCGGACCGCCTGCACTTCTCCGCCCCGACGGTGGACGGCGAAGGCGGCGTCGTGGAGGGCGAGTTCGCCGACAGCACCCCCGAGGGCGACGGCCTGACCCGTGCCGAGCGCCGCAAGGCGCAGAAGAGCGCGGGCGGCGGCGGGCGTCGCCGCAAGAAGTAGTCCGCGGCGGTCGACGACCGCAGGACGGTACGCACCGGCGGGGCCGGGATCTCCACGGAGGTCCCGGCCCCGCCGGTTTTTCCGTACCCGAACGTACTCGAACGTACCCGGACACAGCCGGACGCGACCGAACGTACCCGGACGTAACCGGACGCAGCCGGGCGGACCGGGTGCCGGGCTCACACCGGGAGGCGTTCGCCGCCCAGCTCCACCGCGGCGCACCGCCAGCGCAGATCGGAGCCCTGCTCCAGCCGGAACGCCATGGCGTGCACCCGGCCGCCGCCCGAGATGGACGCGAACGCCTCCACCACGCCGGTGGCGGGCTGCGCGCCGTAGCACCCGCGCAGTACGGGGCTGCTGCCCCAGGCGGCGCGCAGCGGGGCGCCCGGGGCGAGTTCGGCGAGCTGGTCGTAGGCCTCGCCCACGGTGTGGCCGAGCATCCAGTGGACCGGGCGGCGCCCGCTGAGCACGGCGAGCAGCCGTTCGGCGAACCAGTGGTGCGGGCGCACCGGGCCCCGCGCGGCGAGCGGACTCCGGCGCTCCGTGGCGGTGCCGGGACGGCGGGGATCGCGGCGGCCCGCGGGCCTGCCGCCTCCTGGACGGGTGGTCCCGCGCTGTTCCGCGCGGGTGCGCCGATCCGCGCCCGAGGTCCTGGTCCGGTCCGTGCTCATGTTGTCGCCCCCGTGTCGGACCGCCCGGTCGTGCCGCGCGGCAGCGTTGCGTTGCGCCTCTTCTACGGGGAGTCGCGAAGGGGCCGCAAGGGCCGCCGGGGCCCTGCCGGGCCAACGGGGCGGATCACCTATCCGGGTGAGGCGGCGGGCATCCGGCCGAGGCGCCGGGCGGACGGCCGCGCCCCCGGGGCCGTACGCCCGTGGGTGCCCGCCCCACCCCGATGGGGGACCGCCGACGTATCCTGAGGGCGTCTGTCGACTACGAAAGCGGCCAAGCCATGCGCGTGTACGTCCCCCTGACCCTCTCCGGTCTCGCCGCGGCGCACGGGGCGGGCGAACTGGGCCCCGGACCGCTGACCGCCTACGCCGTCACCCCGGGGCTGCGCGAATGGTACGTCTCCGACGACATCGAGGAGCTGGAGTACGCGGCGCTCAACCGGGCCGCCGCCGCCTCGCTCCGCCTGATCGCCGCCCTGCCCGGGGAGCCGCGCCGCCGGGTCGTCGTCGCGTTCGACGTACCGGACGGTGACGCCCTCGGCGACCCCGGCCAGGGGCCGGACGCCGCCTCCGTCGGCGAGGTCCGGATCGGCTCGGCCGTGCCGCTCGCCAAGGCGGCGGCCGTGCACGTGGACGCCGACGACGCCGAGAAGGACGTGACGGCCGCCGCCGCGGCCCTGGGCGCCGCCGACCTCGGCGACGACGACGCGCAGTTCACCGTGGACGGGGCCGAGGACCACGAGCTGCTCTGGTTCGGCGTGCAGGAGATCCCGCAGCTGCTCGGCTGAGGGGCGCTCGGCCGAGGGGCGCGCGCAGGGCCCGGAAGGGCTGGTCGGGGGCGGCCCCGGCCGGTTGTCGGACCCGCCGGGTACGGTCTTTCCCATGGCGAAGCACGGCGAGAAGCGCACCCATCTGGTCTGGGACTGGAACGGCACCCTGCTGGACGACATCCACGCGGTCCTCGGGGCCACCAACACGGCCTTCGCCGAGGTGGGGCTCGCGCCGATCACGCTGGAGCAGTACCGCGCGACGTACTGCGTCCCCGTCCCGCTCTTCTACGAGCGGCTGCTCGGCCGGATACCGAACGACGCCGAATGGCAGCGGATGGACGTCCTCTTCCACGACGCCTACACCGAGCTCCGCGCGGCCTGCCGCCTCACCGACGGGGCCGCCGAGCTGCTCGCGGGCTGGCGGCGGGACGGCCGCAGCCAGTCCCTGCTGAGCATGCACGGCCACGAGCAGCTGATACCCACCGTGCGGGCGTACGGCATCGAGCCGCACTTCGTACGCGTCGACGGGCGCACCGGGCCTTCCGGCGGCAGCAAGAAGCTCCACATGGAGCGTCACTTCGCCGCGCTCGGCACGGTCGCCCCGGAGCACGCGGTGATCATCGGGGACGCGGTCGACGACGCGGTGGCCGCCGCGCACGTCGGCGCCCGGGCGGTGCTGTACACCGGGGGCTCGCACGACCGGGCCAGCCTGGAGGAGGCGGGGGTGCCGGTGGTGGACAGCCTCGCCGAAGCGGTCGCGCTGGCGGAGTCCATGGAGGTCTGAGACGAGCGCGACCCCGGGGCGGTCCCGCCCCGGGGTGAGCCCGCACCTCAGGCCACCGGGGCCTTGGCGCGCAGCACCTTGAGGAACTCGCGCATCCACGCCGAGTGGTCGGGCCAGGCGCGCGAGGAGACCAGGGTGCCGTCGACCACCGCCTCACTGTCCTGGAAGGCGGCGCCCGCCGTCCGCATGTCCGGCTCCAGCGCCGGATAGGCGGTCACCTCGCGTCCCCCGAGGCTCCCCGTCGCGGCGGTGATCAGCGGGCCGTGGCAGATCTGCGCGACCGGCCGGGCGTCCTCGAAGAAGGCGGCGACGATCCTCTTCAGGTCGGCGTTGTTGCGGAGGTACTCCGGTGCCCGGCCGCCGGGGATCACCAGGGCGGCGTAATCGCCGGGCACGACGTCGGAGAACGCCAGGTCGGCCGGCCAGGTGTAGCCGGGCTTCTCGGTGTACGTGTCGAAGCCGGGCTCGAAGTCGTGCACCACGAAGCGCAGCGTCTTGCGCTCGGGGGCGGCCACGAAGACCTCGTACCCCTCCTCGCGCAGCCGCTGGTACGGGTAGAGGACTTCCAGCGACTCGGCCGCGTCGCCGGTGACGAGCAGGATCTTCGGTGCCATGGCGGGCCCCCAGGGTGGGTGGGTCGGCCGGGTGCGGGCGTGCGGCCCGGCCTCGTACGGCGGGGACCAGCCTGCCCCGGACGGACGGGTTCGCCAAGAGGGCGCGCCTTCGCCCGGGGAGGGCGCGTGCTCGTCGGCTCGGGGTGCGGTGAGCAGGACGAAGTGTCCAAAACGAGGGCCTTCGTTTGTACACATACGGTTCATGACGGCCACCCGTTCCGGCGAGATAGCCTTGTGCCCGTGATCAGCGCGATACGCCGCGGGGGCACGGACGCCCCCGCCCCGGTCCCGGAGTGCACCCGCACCCGGGCGATCAGTGATCGCCATCACCCCGACCCACGGCTGAATATCGCCGATTTGGTCCCGGGTATCTCTCATCGCGGCATAGCGTCGACTACGACCGGATACCCCGCGTCGTGGCGTTGTGCCGCTTTTCTCACCTACGTCACGCAATGGCGCGCGACAGGAGCCAGAGGACATGCAGACCAAGCTGGACGAAGCCAAGGCCGAGCTGCTCGCACGGGCCGCCGAGGTAGCTGACAACAGCCCGGGCGGTGGTGCCGGCGGCCCGGGGGGTACCCCCCGGGTGCGCGTCGCCGCGGCCGGCACGGACGGGGACGAGCGGTCCGGCCGGGACATGCTCCTCTCCTACCTCCAGCGCTACTACTTGCACACCGCCCCGGAGGACCTGAGCGGCCGGGACCCGGTGGACGTCTTCGGTGCCGCGTCCTCGCACTACCGGCTGGCCGAGAACCGCCCCCAGGGCACGGCCAACGTCCGGGTGCACACCCCGACCGTGGAGGAGAACGGCTGGACCTCCAGCCACTCCGTCGTCGAGGTCGTCACCGACGACATGCCGTTCCTCGTCGACTCCGTCACCAACGAGCTGTCCCGCCAGAACCGCAGCATCCACCTGGTCATCCACCCCCAGGTCCTGGTGCGCCGCGACCTCACCGGCAAGCTGCTGGAAGTCCTGACCGACGGCCCCGGCGTCCCCCGGGCCCCGCAGGGCAAGGGCCGCGAGGACTCCGGCACCGCCGGGGCGGCACTCCCGCACGACGTGCTCGTCGAGTCCTGGATCCACGTGGAGATCGACCGCGAGACGGACCGCGAGGACCTCAAGGAGATCACCGCCGACCTGCTGCGCGTCCTGTCCGACGTGCGGGAGACCGTCGAGGACTGGGACAAGATGCGCGCCGCCGCGCTGCGCATCGCGGACGGCCTCACGAGCGAGCCGACCGACGACCTCCCGGCCGAGGAGATCGAGGAGGCCGGCGAGCTGCTGCGCTGGCTCGCCGCCGACCACTTCACCTTCCTCGGCTACCGCGAGTACGAGCTGAAGAACGGCGACTCGCTCGCCGCCGTGCCCGGCACCGGCCTCGGCATCCTGCGCTCCGACCCGAAGCACCACGAGGACGAGGCGCACCCCGTCAGCCCGTCCTTCGACCGGCTCCCCGCCGACGCCCGCGCCAAGGCCCGTGAGCACAAGCTGCTCATCCTGACCAAGGCGAACAGCCGCTCCACGGTCCACCGCCCGAGCTACCTCGACTACGTCGGCGTGAAGAAGTTCGACGCCGACGGCAACGTCGTCGGCGAGCGCCGCTTCCTCGGCCTGTTCTCGTCCGCCGCCTACACCGAATCGGTGCGCCGGGTCCCGGTCGTCCGCCGCAAGGTCGCCGAGGTGCTGGAGGGCGCCGGCTTCTCGGACAACAGCCACGACGGCCGCGACCTGCTCCAGATCCTGGAGACCTACCCGCGCGACGACATGTTCCAGACGCCGACCGATCAGCTGCGCTCGATCGTCACCTCGGTGCTCTACCTCCAGGAACGCCGCCGGCTCCGCCTCTACCTGCGCCAGGACGAGTACGGCCGCTACTACTCCGCCCTCGTCTACCTGCCGCGCGACCGCTACACCACCGGCGTGCGCCTGCGGCTGATCGACATCCTGAAGGAAGAACTCGGCGGCACCAGCGTCGACTTCACCGCCTGGAACACCGAGTCGATCCTGTCCCGGCTGCACTTCGTCGTCCGGGTCGCCCCCGGCACCGAACTGCCGCACCTCACGGACGCCGACACCGAGCACATCGAGGCCCGGCTCGTCGAGGCCGCCCGCTCCTGGGCGGACGGCTTCCAGGAGGCCCTGAACGCCGAGTGCGGCGAGGAGCGCGCCGCCGAACTGCTGCGCCGCTACGCCCGCTCCTTCCCCGAGGGCTACAAGGCCGACCACTCGCCGCGCGCCGCCGTGGCCGACCTGGTCCACCTCGAACGCCTCAAGGCGGGCGAGAAGGACTTCGCGCTCAGCCTCTACGAGCCGGTCGGCGCGCTGCCCGGCGAGCGCCGCTTCAAGATCTACCGGACCGGCGAGCCCGTCTCGCTCTCCGCCGTCCTCCCGGTGCTCCAGCGCCTGGGCGTGGAGGTCGTCGACGAGCGCCCGTACGAACTGCGCTGCGCGGACCGGACGACCGGCTGGATCTACGACTTCGGGCTGCGGCTGCCCGCGGGCAACGGCGACCACCTCGCCGACGACGCCCGCGACCGCTTCCAGAACGCCTTCGCCGCCGTCTGGACCGGGGCGGCCGAGAACGACGGCTTCAACTCCCTCGTGCTCCGTGCCGGACTCGACTGGCGGCAGGCGATGGTGCTCCGCGCCTACGCGAAGTACCTGCGCCAGGCGGGCTCCACCTTCAGCCAGGACTACATGGAGGACACCCTCCGCGACAACGTCCACACCACCCGGCTGCTGGTCTCCCTCTTCGAGGCCCGGATGTCGCCCGCCCGCCAGAGCGCCGGCCGGGAACTGACCGACGGACTGCTCGAGGAGCTCGACGGCGCGCTGGACCAGGTGGCCTCGCTCGACGAGGACCGCATCCTGCGCTCCTTCCTCACCGTCATCAAGGCGACCCTGCGGACCAACTTCTTCCAGCGCGCCGAGGACGGCGAGCCGCACGCCTACGTCTCGATGAAGTTCGACCCGCAGGCCATCCCCGACCTGCCCGCCCCGCGCCCCGCCTTCGAGATCTGGGTGTACTCGCCCCGCGTCGAAGGCGTCCACCTGCGCTTCGGCAAGGTCGCCCGCGGCGGGCTGCGCTGGTCGGACCGGCGCGAGGACTTCCGCACCGAGGTCCTCGGCCTGGTCAAGGCGCAGATGGTGAAGAACACGGTCATCGTGCCGGTGGGCGCCAAGGGCGGCTTCGTCGCCAAGCAGCTCCCGGACCCGGCGCTCGACCGCGACGCCTGGCTCGCCGAGGGCATCGCCGCCTACCGCGTCTTCGTCTCGGCGCTGCTCGACATCACCGACAACCTGGTGGCCGGCGAGACCGTGCCCCCCGTCGGCGTGGTCCGCCACGACGAGGACGACACCTACCTCGTCGTCGCCGCCGACAAGGGCACCGCGAGCTTCTCCGACATCGCCAACGAGGTCGCCGTCGCGTACAACTTCTGGCTCGGCGACGCGTTCGCCTCCGGCGGCTCCGCCGGGTACGACCACAAGGGCATGGGCATCACCGCCCGCGGCGCCTGGGAGTCCGTCAAGCGGCACTTCCGCGCGCTGGGCCACGACACGCAGACCGAGGACTTCACCGTCGTCGGCGTCGGCGACATGTCCGGCGACGTGTTCGGCAACGGCATGCTGCTCTCCGAGCACATCCGCCTGGTCGCCGCCTTCGACCACCGGCACATCTTCCTCGACCCGACCCCGGACGCCGCCGTCTCCTTCGCCGAGCGGCGCCGGATCTTCGAACTGCCCCGCAGCTCCTGGGCCGACTACGACACCAAGCTGCTCTCGGCGGGCGGTGGCGTCCACCCCCGCACCGCGAAGTCGATCCCGGTCAACGCGCACGTCCGCGAGGCCCTCGGCATCGAGGCGGGCGTCACCAAGATGACCCCCGCCGACCTGATGAAGGCCATCCTGCGGGCGCCGGTCGACCTCCTGTGGAACGGCGGCATCGGCACCTACATCAAGTCCTCCGCCGAGACCGACGCCGACGTCGGCGACAAGGCCAACGACGCGATCCGGGTCAACGGCCAGGACCTGCGGGCCAAGGTCGTCGGCGAGGGCGGCAACCTCGGCGCCACCCAGCTCGGCCGCATCGAGTTCGCCCGGGCCGGCGGCGAGATCAACACCGACGCGATCGACAACAGCGCCGGTGTGGACACCTCCGACCACGAGGTGAACATCAAGATCCTGCTCAACGGGCTGGTCCGGGACGGCGACATGACCGTCAAGCAGCGCAACCAGCTGCTCGCGGAGATGACCGACGAGGTCGGCGCGCTCGTGCTGCGCAACAACTACGCGCAGAACGTCGCGCTCACCAACGCCACCGCCCAGGCCGCCGACCTGCTCCACGCCCACCAGCGCTCGATGCGCCGGCTGGAGTCCTCGGGCGGGCTCGACCGCGGGCTGGAGTTCCTCCCCGCCGACCGGCAGATCCGCGAACTCCTCGCCGCGGGCAAGGGCCTGAGCCAGCCGGAACTCGCCGTGCTGCTCGCCTACACCAAGATCACCGCCGCCGACGAGCTGATCCGCACCAGCCTCCCCGACGACCCGCACCTCCAGCGCCTGGCGCACGCCTACTTCCCGAAGCAGCTGCGCGAACGCTTCCCCGAGGCGATCGACGGCCACGCGCTGCGCCGCGAGATCATCACCACGGTGCTGGTCAACGACACGGTCAACACCGGCGGTTCGACGTTCCTGCACCGGTTCCGCGAGGAGACCGGGGCCTCGGTGGAGGAGATCGTGCGGGCGCAGGCCGCGGCCCGCGAGATCTTCGGCCTGAACCAGGTCTGGGACGCCGTGGAGGCGCTCGACAACCAGGTCGGTGCCGGGGTGCAGACGCGCATCCGGTTGCACTCCCGCCGCCTGGTGGAGCGCGGCACCCGCTGGCTGCTGGGCAACCGCCCGCAGCCGGTGGACATCGAGGCCACCGTCGCCTTCTTCAAGGAGCGGGTCGCCGAGGTCTGGGCCGCGATGCCCGAGCTGCTGCGGGGCACCGACCAGGAGTGGTACCGGCAGATCCTGGACGAGCTGACCTCGGCGGACGTGCCCGAGCAGCTGGCGCAGCGCGTCGCCGGGTTCTCCTCGGCGTTCCCCGCGCTCGACATCGTGGCCATCGCGGACCGTACGGGCAAGGACCCGCTGGCCGTCGCCGAGGTCTACTACGACCTCGCGGACCGGCTGCGGATCACCGCGCTGATGGACCGGATCATCGAGCTGCCGCGTGCCGACCGCTGGCAGTCCATGGCCCGCGCCTCCATCCGTGAGGACCTGTACGCGGCCCACGCGGCGCTCACCGCCGACGTGCTGGCCGTGGGGGCACAGGGCGCGTCGCCGGAGGAGCGGTTCAAGGCGTGGGAGGAGAAGAACGCGGCGATCCTCTCCCGGTCGCGTTCCACCCTGGAGGAGATCCAGAGCTCCGACGCCTTCGACCTGGCGAACCTGTCGGTCGCGATGCGGACCATGCGGACGCTGCTGCGGACGCACGGCTGACCGCGGTGACGCGGTGACGCGGTGACATGAGAGAAGGGGGCTCCGGGCCGTCAAGCCCGGAGCCCCCTTCCTTCCGTCCGCCAGCCCGCGGGACGGCTCTACTTCTTCGTGAACCGCTCGTACGCGGCGACGACGTCCTTCGCCGGGCCGTCCATCCGCAGGACGCCCGCTTCCAGCCAGATCGCCCGGTCGCAGGTCTCCAGGATCGACCTGTTGCTGTGGCTGACCAGGAAGACCGTGCCGGCCTCCTGGCGGAGCTCCTTGATCCGGTCCTTGCTCCGGTTCTGGAACTTGGCGTCGCCGGTGGAGAGCGCCTCGTCGATCAGGAGCACGTCGTGGCTCTTGGCCGCCGCGATGGAGAACCGCAGCCGGGCGCCCATGCCGGAGGAGTACGTCCGCATCGGCAGCGTGATGAAGTCGCCCTTCTCGTTGATGCCGGAGAAGGAGACGATGTCGTCGTACCGCTCGCGGATCTCCTGGCGGGACATGCCCATCGCCAGCCCGCCCAGCACGACGTTCCGCTCACCGGTCAGGTCGCTCATCAGCGCCGCGTTCACCCCGAGCAGCGAGGGCTGGCCCTGGGTGTGGACCTTGCCCTTCGTCGCCGGGAGCAGTCCGGCGATGGCCTTGAGCAGGGTGGACTTGCCGGAGCCGTTCGAGCCGATGAGGCCGATCGCCTCGCCCTTGTAGGCGGCGAAGCTGACGCCCTTCACGGCGTGCACCTCGCGCACGCCCGGGCTCTCGCGGCGGGTGACGATCCGGCTGAGCGCGGAGGTCGCGCTGCCCCGGCCGCCCTTGGTGCCGTTGACCTTGTAGGTGATGTGCACGTCGTCGACGACGACGGTGGGCTCCCGCTCCTCGGTCGTGTCAGCCACGTCCGTACCTCTCTTCGGCCTTCCAGAAGAACACGAAGCCGCCGAGGCCGCAGACGAGTGCCCACGCGGCGGCCACCGCCCACACGTGCGGGGGCAGTTGGTCGGCGGTGAAGCTCTCGATCAGGGCGAACCGCATCAGGTCGATGTAGACGGCGGCCGGGTTGCAGTCGAGCGCGACGATGACCCAGTGCGGGACGCGGTCCTCGGTGAGCAGGGAGTCCAGGCTCCACATCACGCCGGACGCGTACATCCAGGTGCGCAGCAGGAACGGCATCAGCTGGGCGATGTCCGGGGTCTTCGCGGTGAGCCGCGCCACGAACATCGAGACGCCGGTGTTGAAGAGCGCCTGGAGGACGAGCGCGGGGATCGCGAGCAGCCAGCTGGGGCTGGGGAACTCCCCGAAGACCAGCAGGATCAGGACGAGCGCACCGAGCGAGAACAGCAGTTGCTGGAGCTGCTGGAGGGCGAGCGCGATCGGCAGTGAGGCGCGCGGGAAGTGCAGGGCCCGCACCAGCCCGATGTTGCCGCTGATCGCGCGGGTGCCGGCGGTGATCGAGCTGGAGGTGAACGTCCAGATGAAGACACCCGTGACGAGGAACGGCACGAAGTCGGCGACCCCGCGCTTGGTGTTCATCAGGATGCCGAAGATGAAGTAGTACACCGTCGCGTTGAGCAGCGGCGTCATGATCTGCCAGATCTGCCCGAGCTTCGCCTGGCTGTACTGCGCGGTCAGCTTGGCGGTGGCGAACGCCACGATGAAGTGCCTGCGCCCCCAGAGCTGGGCGACGTACGACGCGAGGGAGGGGCGGGCGCCGCTGACGGTGAGGCCGTGGCGGGCGGCGAGCGCCGCCAGCTCGCCCGGGGCGTAGACCGGGGCGAGTGCGGCGGGATCGGTTTCGGCCGGCCCTGGGGTCGGCGGAGCTGCTGTCTGGCTCACCACGATCGCTTTCGACGGAGGCTGGGAACAGCGCGGAAGGCTGGAGTAGAGCAGGCGCTGAGGCGGGGGAAACAGGCGTTGAACTGCGGGGGAATCGCGAGCGAACGACGGGACGGGACCGTTTCGTCGCCACGCTGAGCGTAAATCGTATGGGCGTCGGGACGCAACCGTTTCGTCGTTACGGATATCCTTTGGAGCATGAGCACCGAACCCGGACCCCGGCGCCGCACCCCGGCGGGCGCCGCCGTGCTGCGCGAGGACGTGACCGACGCGATCCGCGGGGCCGTCTTCGAGGAGCTGGCCGCGGTGGGCTTCGCCCGGATGTCGATGGAGGGCATCGCGCGCCGCGCGGGCGTCGGCAAGACCGCCGTCTACCGGCGCTGGAAGTCCAAACTGCAGCTGGTGCTCGACCTGGTGTCGGCCGTCGCCGAACAAGGCATGCCGATCCCCGACACCGGCTCGCTCCACGGGGACGTACGGGCGGTCCTCCAGCTCGCCTCGTACGCGCTCCGCCACCCCGTCGCCTCCCAGGTGATCCCGGACCTGCTCGTCGAGGCGGCCCGGAACCCGGAGATCGCCGACACGATCAAGGCGGCCCTCCTCGACCCGCAGCAGGGCGTCGCGGCCGTCGTCGTCCGGGCGGCGGTGGCCCGGGGCGAGCTGCCGGAGGGCAGCGACCCCGACCGCGCGCTGGACCTGATCGTCGGGCCCCTGTACTGGCGGCTCGTGGTGGTCCGGGGCGGCCTGCCCAAGGGGTACCTGGACGACCTCGCCGCCTCCACGGTCGCCGCCCTCAAGCACCCGGGGGCGTAGGTACGAGGACCCGGGCGCGCGGAGGTGCGCCCGGGTCCTCGTCCAGTCGTGTCAGAGGGGGAACCACTCCGACAGGCGTTCGGCGACGACCGGTACGTCGAGGTGGTCCCGCGCGGGACGGGCCACCGCGCAGGGGAGGCCGCTCACTTCACCGCCCCCGCCATCACCCCCGAGACGAACTGCCGCTGGAAGGCGAAGAACACCGCCAGCGGGATCACCATCGAGACGAACGCCCCCGGTGCCAGTACGTCGATGTTGTTGCCGAACTGGCGTACCTGCTGCTGGAGCGCCACGGTGATCGGCGGGGAGCCGGAGTCCGCGAAGATCAACGCGACCAGCATGTCGTTCCAGACCCAGAGGAACTGGAAGATGCCGAGCGAGGCGATGGCGGGTCCGCCGAGCGGCATCACGACCCGGGTGAAGAGCCGGATCTCACCCGCCCCGTCGAGCCGGGCGGCCTCCAGGAGCTCGCGGGGGATCTCCGCGAAGAAGTTCCGCAGCAGGAAGATCGCGAACGGCAGGCCGAAGGCCGTGTGGAAGAGGACCACGCCGAGGGTGGTCTCGAAGATCCCGAGGGTGCCGAAGAGCTTGGAGACCGGGATCAGGGCGACCTGGACCGGCACCACCAGCAGCCCCACGACCAGCAGGAACCACCAGTCGCGGCCGGGGAAGTCCATCCAGGCGAAGGCGTAGCCGGCGAACGAGCCGATCACCACCACCAGGACCGTGGACGGCACGGTGATCATCACGGTGGAGAGCAGCGAGCCGGTGATCGCCGAGTCGGAGAGCAGGTGCTGGTAGTTGTCGAGGGTCAGTTGGGAGGGGGCGGTGAAGACCTGCCACCAGCCGCTCGCCGCGATGTCCTTGCCGTCCCGCAGCGAGGAGAGCAGCAGCCCGATCGTCGGCATCAGCCAGAACAGGGCGACCAGGACGAGGAAGACCCGCATCACCCCGCCGCCGGCCCGTGCGGCGATCCGCGCCCCGAGCGACGGGGCGGCCTTCGCCGGTCCGGCCGGCGTCCGCGCCGCGCTGGTCGGTGCCGTGGTCGTCATCGGCGCCCCTCCTTGCGTATCCGCCGGATGTTGAAGGCCATCACCGGGATCACCAGCAGCAGCAGGAGGACGGCGATGGCGCTGCCGACGCCCAGGTCCGCGTCCGTCCCGAAGGAGGAGCGGTACAGCTGGAGGGCGAGGACGTTCGCGTCGTCCTGGGAGGAGCCCGGCGCGATGATGAAGATCAGGTCGAAGACCTTCAGTACGTTGATCATGAGCGTGACCAGCACCACCGCGAGGACCGGTGCCAGCATCGGCACGGTGATCCGGCGGAAGACCTGCCACTCGTTCGCCCCGTCGACCCGCGCCGCCTCCAGGAGCTCGCGGGGGAGTCCGGCGAGGCCCGCCGCGATCAGCACCATCGCGAAGCCCGCCCACATCCAGACGTAACTGCCGATGATCCCGGGGGTGACCAGGTCCGGGCCGAGCCAGGAGACCCCGTTGTACGGCTCGCGGAAGTTGTCGGCCGGCAGCCGGAGCACCGCGCCGTCGGCGGCGGCGGGCAGCGAGAAGGTCCCGTCGGCCCCGGCCGTGGCGGTGGCCACGACCTTGCCGTCCTTCACCGCCTCCACCTCGATGCCCTTGAGGCCGAGTTCCTTCGCGTCGACCGTGTTGGGCTTCCCGCCGCCGCCCTTGGTGAAGTCCAGCCAGGCGGTGCCGGTGATCCGGTCGCCGTCCGGCGCCGGGGTGCGCGCGGGCTGCGCGTCGCGCGGCATCTTCTCCGGTACGACCCCGACCAGCGGCAGCAGCACCGGGACGCCCGCGCGTACCGTCGCCTTCGTGACGAACGACCCGCCGCCGCCCGCCTTCAGCGGGTGCACCGGCAGCGGATGGGCCTTCGGGAACCCGGCGGACTTCGCGAAGGTGTCGTGCACGCCCACCCAGACGGCGTTGGCGACCCCGCGCTCCGGCGCCTCGTCGTAGACCAGCCGGAAGATGATCCCGGCGGCCAGCATGGAGATCGCCATCGGCATGAAGACGACCAGCTTGAACGCCGTGCCCCAGCGGACGCGTTCGGTCAGCACCGCGAAGATCAGGCCGAGCGCGGTGGAGACGGTGGGTGCGAGGACCACCCAGATCAGGTTGTTCTTGACCGCCGTACGGATCGAGTCGTCCGTGAACAGCGTCCGGTAGTTGTCGAACCCGGCGAAGCCGGTGCCCGGCTGGTCGAGGAACGAGCGGTACACGGAGTAGGCGATGGGATAGACCACCAGCGCACCCAGCAGCACCAGCGCGGGCAGCAGGAACGCCACCGCGACGGCGCCGCGGGTGCCGGTGACGCCTCGGCCGGACCGCCGGGAGGGGCGGCCGGTACGGGTGGGGACGGGGGGACCCGGGTGGGCGGGGGGCACCGCACCGGCGCCCCCCGTCGTCGCTGTCGTCACCGCGTCAGCTCGTGTACGCCTCGGCGGCGGCGGACTCCAGCGCCCGCTGGGTCCCCGCGATGTCCTTCGGGTTCTTCAGGAAGTCCTGGAGGATCTTCCACTCGCCCTTGCCGGGCGTACCGCCGAAGGACTGCGGCGCCTGGTCCGACATGTCGAACCGGACGTCGTCCCCGGCCGCGATCAGCGCCTTCGCCATGGTGCGCTGCACCTCGTTCGGGTACACGGCCGGGTCCAGGGACTTGTTGGGCGAGAGGAACCCGCCCGCCCCGGCCGAGATCCTCGCCGCGTCCGTGGACGCCAGGAAGGTCAGCAGCGCCTGGGCCCCCTTGGAGTCCTTCAGCGCCACCGCCGCGTCCCCGCCGGTCACCACCGGGGAGTTCGCGCCGACCGCCGGGAACGGGAAGACCTTGGCGTCCGTACCGATCTTCGCGTCGGTCTCCGCGATGTTCACGGCGACGAAGTCGCCCTCGTAGACCATCGCGGCCTTCGGCTGGTCCCCGCCGGTGAAGGTCTGCGTCACCGACGCCGGGAACTCGGTCTGCAGCGCCCCGGACGCGCCGCCCGCGATCAGCTCCGGCTTGCCGAAGAGCTGGGCGAGGGTGGTGAGCGCGTCCTTCACGGACGGGTCCGTCCACTTGATCCCGTGCTTCGCCAGCTGGTCGTACTTCTCCGGGCCCGCCTGGGAGAGGTAGACGTTCTCGAACCAGTCGGTGAGGGTCCACCCGTCGGCGCCTCCCACCGACACCGGGGTGATCCCGGAGGCCGACACCGTCTCGGCGGTGGTGAGGAAGTCCTTCCAGGTCTTCGGCTCGGCCGCGCCCGCGTTCTCGAACGCCTTGGCGTTGTACCAGACCAGCGACTTGTTGGCGGCCTTGTAGTAGACGCCGTACTGGGTGCCGTCCACGGCGCCGAGGTCCTGCCAGACCTGCGCGTAGTTCTGGCCGAGCTGGGCCCGTGCCTCGTTGCCGACGGGCTTGGCCCACTTCTTCGCCACGGCCTGCCGGATCGCACCCACCTGCGGGATCATCGCCACGTCCGGCGGCTGACCGCCCGCGATCTTCGTACCGAGGAAGTTGACGATCGGGTCCTGCGCGGGGACGAAGGTGACCTTCGCTCCCGTCCGCTTCTCGAACTCTTCGAGGACCTTGAGGAAGTTCTGCTGCTCCGGGCCCGTCCACACGGCGGCCACGGAGAGCTGCTCACCGTCCAGACGGGGTAACGAGACGGTCGTCGTGGGCGATTCGCTCGCGCCCGCCGTGGCGCCCCCGGTGTCCTTGCCGTCCTTGCCGTCGTCCGAACCGCCCGAGCAGCCGGTCAGCGCCAGCGCGCCCACCGCGGCGAACACCGCTGCCGCCCGGCCCACTTGTCGGGTTCTGTGCATGACCTCCCCGTTTCCCGGCGACGCGCGTCCGCTCGCCGCTGTGCGAGCACCGCGCCGTCCGTGGGCACAGTCCTACGCCGGGGCGCGGAGGGCCCGCAATACCGCCGTGGGGGCCGGGCGGACGATCGTGACCCGCTCGTGACGTCGTTTCAGGAGGAAACGCGCACCCGGCGGACAGAGGTCAGGAGGACAGCTCCGTCCGCCGGAGGACACCCGAAAAGGAGAGCGCCGGGGATCACGAGGAGACGGGCGGCAGCGGAGGCAGCCGCTCGGCGTTCACCGAGCGCGCCGCGCGCTCCAGCGCGCTGGCGAGGAGCGCCAGGTCGGTCGGCCCGTTGCCCAGCTCGCGGACCGGACGCCGGGTCGGCGGATCGCCCATCCGCTCCCACTCCAGCGGCACCACCGTCGGACGCAGGGTCGCCGTGCGCGGGATGCGCCCCGTCACCCGGCCGCCCTGGAACGGGGTGACCCGCCCGTCCGGATGCCCCAGCCGCCCGCGCCCCGGCGCCGGTTCGTCCGGCGACGGCGGCAGCACCGGCGGGTCCAGCACGATCCGCAGCCGGGCACCCCGCGCCAGCTCGGTGTCCTCGGTGCGGTCCGGGCGCCCCGAGGACGCCACCAGGTGCACCCCGAGCCGCTCGCCGTCCCGGGCCACCGCCTCCAGGGCCCGCACCACCGACCCCGCGGCCGGCCGCCCCGGGCTGCCGAGCGCCGGGGCGACCAGGGCGTCGAAGTCGTCGGCGAGCACCACGAGCCGGGGCAGCGGCGACGGACCGGGGTCGACCGCCCGCGCGGTCGCCCGCAGCCGCAGCGTGCCCGTGGTCGAGGAGGCGGCGTCGGGGTCTCCGCGCTGCTCCGAGGGGCTCGGCGGGCGCTGGCCGACGAGCCGCTGCGCGACCTCGTGCCGGGTGTGCCACTCGGCGAAGTCCAGCCCGCCGAGGAGTTCGGCGCGGCGCTTCAGCTCACCGCCGAGCGCCCGCGCGAACTCCCGCATCCGGACCGGGTCGGAGGCCGACAGGTACGAGAAGACGTGCGGCAGCTCGGTGCAGGGGCGCAAGCCCTCGCCGGGCTCGCCGTTCTCCCCGCCCGCCCCGGCGCCGTCCACCAGCAGGATGCCGAGCCGGTCGGGACGGGCGGCCGAGGCGAGCGAGGCGGCGATCGCCCGCAGCAGTTCGGTACGCCCGCTGCCCGCCGGGCCCTCGACGAGCAGGTGCGGCCCCTCGTCGGCGAGATCCACGCTCACCGGCCCCCGGGGCCCGGCCCCCAGCACCACCACCGGCCGCCCGGCCATCCCGCCGGCTCCTTCGCCGCCCGCGGCCGGTGCGGCGGACGCCGGATACGGGGTGCGCTCTGAGCCGGTACGCGGCGCGGGCGCCGGGTACGGCGTGTCGCCCGTACCCCGCGCCGTGGCGCCGGGGTAGGGGGTACGGCCGGAGTCGGTCCGGGCGTCGGGGGTGCCGGGGGTGCCGGGGTAGGGCGTGCGGCCGGAGTCCGTGCGGGAGGGGTAGGGCGTGCGGTCCGAGTCGGTACGGGCGTCCGCGGCACCCGGGTACGGCGTGCGCCCGGAGTCCGTGCGGGACGGGTACGGGGTGCGGGCCGAGTCGGGTGATTCGGTGCGCTGGCCGCCGACCAGCGGGCCGGTGCGGAGCGGGCCGGTGCTGAGGGTGCGGCCGGGGCCCGGGGTGTCCTGGGGGTCGCCGAGCCGCCCCGACGACGGGGTGGGGGTCGGCCGGGCCGAGGCGCCGGGCTGGCGTTCGGCGGTCGACGCCCAGCGGGCCATCAGCGAGGCCGGGGTGGCCCGGGCCAGGCCCAGCTCGTCGAGGAGCCGGGAGGTGGGCGGCAGCGCGGCGGTCTTCGCGAGCTCAGCCGCCCCTGCCGGGCCCTCGTCCCGCAGCGGGGCCAGCGCCCGGCCGAAGCGTTCCGCCCAGGCGGGCGACACCGCGTCCACGGTCGCCACCGTGCCGTGCCCCGCGACCTGGCCGCCCGCCGTGCGCAGCAGCCGGAGCGCGGTCGCGACGTCCCCGCTCAGCAGGGCGACCGCCCCGCACTCGCGGAAGGCGAGGGAGGCGTGGCAGGCGGCCTCGTAGGTCGCGGCGACCGGGGAGGTCGGCGAGGCCGGCGGGGTCTCCGCCAGGCAGACCAGATGGATTCCGGCCGCCGCCCCGGCGCCCGCCAGCCGCGCTGTGGTCTCCCGCAGCGCGGCCGTCCCGGGGTCGCCGTCGACGACCACCACGGTGTACGGGCCGGTCCACGCCGCCGCGGCCTCGGCCACCGCCTCGCGCCCGGCGTGCGGCCAGCCGGGGCCGAGCGGGCCCTCGTCCAGGCGGCGGACCAGCTCGTCCGTACGGGCCGCCGCCTGCTCCCGGTCGTACGCGAGGAGCAGCCGGCAGTCCTGGCCGCGCATCGGCCGCAGATGCGGCAGCCACCCCAGCCAGGACCAGGCGCCGCGCCGCTCGTCCGCGGTGCGGTTGCGGTCCGTGCTGATGAGCACGATCTCCAGGTCGGTGGGGGAGTGCAGGGCGGCGAGCTGGGCGACCACCGAGCGGGCCAGCCCGGTGAGGCGGTCCCACGGCCCGGCCAGCCCGAGCGAACCGGCCTCGCGCAGCCCGACCGTCACCGGCACCGAGGGCAGCTCGGCCCGGTCGGTCGTGCCGAGCCGGACGGCCAGCGCCTCCGGATGGCCGGGGTCCCGCTCCCAGAGCCGGGGTCCCGGGCCGAGCGCGGTCAGCAGGACCGCCGCCGGGTCCGGCCACGTGCCGGCCGGGGCGGAGGGGGCGAGGAACCCGGTGTGCCCCGGGGCGGACCGGGGGGCGTCCGAGGCGTCCGCGGCCTCGTGGTCGGCGCGCCCGCCGGCCAGCCTGCGGGCCCAGGCCCCTATGCCGCCGCGGCGGGGCTGCTCGGCGCCGGGCCGGGAGGACGCGTCCGGCCGGGGGGCGGGGCCGGGGGTCTCCTGGCGGTAGGGCGAGTCGTGGCCGGAGGGCCGGGTCTCCTCCGCGTACGCACCGTGCCCGTGGGCCGGGTCCGGGCCGCCGTTCCCGGGCGTACCGGGCTCCGGCCGGGCCACCCGCAGATGGCCCTCGCCGTCGGGGGCGGTGACCAGCGCCGGAGGGCGAGGACCGGTGGCGAGGCGGAGGGTGGACTCGCCGAGCCGCAGCAGGGCGCCCGCCGACAGCGGGACCGGCCGGGTGCCGATCTCGGCGCCGTCCAGCGAGGTGCCGTTGGTGGAGCCGAGGTCGGCCACGGTGACCCGGCCGTCGCCGGAGACGGTGACCGCGCAGTGCAGCCGGGAGACGTCGGGGTCGTCGAGCGGCACGTCCGCGTCGGCGGAGCGGCCGACGCGGATCTGCCCGCCGTGCAGCAGGTGGACACCGCCCGCGTCGGGGCCGGCGACCACGTGCAGCCGGGCCGGGACGGAGTCGTCGGTGGACGGTTCGTCCTCACCGGGGCAGTGGAGGGAGAGCACCGCGCCGTCGACCAGCGGCGGCTCGCCCAGGGAGAGGCGCTGGGCGTCCAGCCGCTCCCGCCCGGCGAAGAGGATCACCGCGCCACCGCCCAGGGACCCCTCGGGGCCCTGGACCGCCGAGGCGAGGGCCGAGGCGACGGCGGCGAGCGCGGTGCCCGCCGGGGCCGTGAGCAGGACGTCGCACGCGCGCGCCGGTGCGTGGCCGGTGCGCGGCGCGAGGACAGTCAGCCGGATCTGCATCGCCGTCAGCGGTCCCTTCTGCGGGTTGCCCGGCAGGGGACCTCCCTGTGATGCCCCCCACCCGGCGCGGACGCGTCGTCCGGTACGGGTCGTCACGTACCGCAGGGCTCCCGCTCCCGCAGTTCCGTGCTGGAGGCATCCTCGCACCTGCCACTGGCAACACGCCCACGGGTCAGCCATAAGTGATCTTGATTGGTCGGGTGTGGGCGCAAAAGCGCCTGCTTGGGCCGGGTTCTGACACTCCGCTTACCGGAGGGAGGAAAACCGAACTCACCGGAGGGCGGGAGCGGGGCTCGCCCGGGGATAAGCGGTGCTCGCCCGAGAGGGGAGGACGGGCTTACCGGGGTGGGGGAGCGGGCAGGGGTACGCGCACACGGAGGGCAACCGGTCCTCTCCCGCGGGCGTCCTCCCCGGTACAGGAGGTGCGACGGTTCCGGCAGCCGCCGGAGCCCATCGGGAAATGGCCGGAAACCGACAGGTCACGGCGCGAACACAGCCCGTTCGCGACCCGTCGGCGGCCGGTTCGGCACCATTACAGTGGGCCGGAACATCCGGGGCGGCCCGGCGGTCCCGGTAGCGCGGGCCCTCACCTTCCACCATCACCACGACCAGCAGGGAGCGCATGACGTGCGGCCCGTAGGCAGCAATTATCACGCTGCTAGCGCTGTACTACAGAGCGTTTGACCTGCTCGGCTCTGAGCCTGTTTTGCGAAGTTATCTGCCCCATGATGTGACGCGATTCCGCCTTGGGCGTGGGAGTTGCGCAGGTGGATAGTTGTCGAGTCGTAACAAGCAGAACGGCCCCGGATTCCTCCCGGGGCCGTTCTGTGCGTGCGGCTCCATCATCTGGATGGACGGACCTCGTGCGAGCGACCGCCGCAGCGCAACCCGATCGAGCGATCGGGGGGCGAGGGTGTGGGTGGGATACCCACGCAATTCAAGATCAACCATTTTAGGGTTGACCATAAAGACATTCGATCTTGATGCGGCGACCGTGGGCAGGTGCACCACCAGCCGCTGCCCGACGACCGCGTCCTCGCGCGCCGTCGAGCCGTCGGCGACCGGATACGAGCTGCGCGGCTGCACGCTGGCCTCACACAGGAAGCGGTGAGCCTCCGCGCGGGCATCGGGCTCGACTCGTATAACCGCATCGAGAAGGGGCACGCGTCCCCGCGGCTCGACAGCCTGATTCGCATTGCCGACGCCATCGGCGTGCCGCTCGCCGAGGTGGTCCGCGACGTCGCGTGATGACCCGACTCAGCGTCGTCCCGGTGGCGGCATTTCGTCGAGCTGCCGGTGGAGGATGCTCGGGGCGGCCCGCCGGCCGGTGCACTCGGGGTCGGTGACCTGGTGGGCGTACGAGTCCGGCCGGGCGCCGGAGGCGGAGTGCCCCTCGGCGACGACGATGGCCTCGCCGAGGATGGCCCGGTCGCAGTAGACGCAGATCATCGTGCTGCCCTCCATGCCCGGCCGAGCCGCACCGACGTGGGGCAGGCGGCCGAGGCCCGGCAGGTGGCGCACGTCGCGGTGTGCGACAGCCACCGGCGGTACGCAACCTCCCCGGCGGTGAGCGGCGTCTCCGTGGTCGTCACCCGGTTACCTCCGAGGTCTCGGGCAGAACCCGGTACAGCACACGCACGCCTCGCTGCTCGGCGCACTCAGCGTGCGCGAACACGCTGAGGCCCGCCCCGGACGACGCGACGTGCATGCGCACGCACACGTCAGCCCCGGGCTCCGGGCAGTACGTACATTCTCGATGACTCATCCGCGCACCCCTGTGTGATCGTGCGGTCAGGTCACACAAGGGTGAGGGGCACTGCGCGGAACCAGGGGCGCACATTGCGCCCCCTCGTGGTGGCTGTTACGCGGCGAGGAGACCGAGCTGCACCGCCAGGGCGGACGCACGGCGCCGGCGGGCCGGGCTCTTCGCCTGGGTCTCTTCGAGGACGATCCGGCGCGCGTACCCGTTGTACCGGATGGTTTCCGGGGCGGCCTCGTGCGCCTGCGCCAGCGTGGCAAGCGCAACGTCGGGCTGCCCGTCGAGCTGGTAGCCGCGCGCCTGCTCGATCCGATGCCGGGCCCGTCGCGGCCTCGACGGAATCGTGGTCGCGTCGGCTGCTGCGGCCTGCCTCACCGACTCACCACCCGCGTGCAGCTCGACCGCTACGGTTACCGCGTGCGCGCCCATGATGGCCTGGCCGAAGCTGGTCACCGGGTGGAAGTAGTCGCCGGGCAGCCTGCGGGCTGTCTGCCGCGCTTCGTCCCAGTGCCGCCACGCCGTGCCCGTCTCGCCCCGGCGAGCCGCCGTGTACGCCGCTTCGAACTGGAGCGCCCCGGTGATCGCCTGGACCGGCTCGGCGCCATCGAGGAGGAGCGGCTTCAGGTAGCGGAGCGCCTCGCCGACGACGTGCTCGGCCGCATCGTAGTGGGCACGGTCGCGGTGCGCCTGCGCGGCCAGCCAGGCGGCGACGCCGATGGCGTGCCCGTCCTCGGACTGCTGGGCGGCGATCATCCCGCGCTCGGAAACCCGCCACACCAGAGCCGGATCCGGCTGGTACGAGAGGAAGAACTGCGCGAGCGCGTACACCTCGGCGAGCACCGCCTGCGCCGCACGCCAGGCCGCGCCGGTGTCCGCCTGCCGCACAGCCGCCTGCGCGTCCCGGATCAACTCAGGGAGGAGCGCACCGACGGTGTCACGGTGGAGAGGCGACGTGTGCCGGGCTGCCCACGCACGGGCGAGACG
The DNA here is from genome assembly GCF_042728795.1 of Streptomyces sp. NPDC060184. Classification (NCBI taxonomy): domain Bacteria; kingdom Bacillati; phylum Actinomycetota; class Actinomycetes; order Kitasatosporales; family Streptomycetaceae; genus Streptomyces; species Streptomyces sp. NPDC060184. The sequence goes on along the minus strand of NZ_JBHWYX010000021.1, from coordinate 79,953 downwards.
GGCGGAGAGGTGCGCGGCCGTCTGTGCCGCCTCGGTCCCGCCCACGGGGAAGGCGTCGATCGCGGCGCGCACCGCGGGAAGCCGGGGGTGTCCCGGCCCAGTGAAGAGCGGCATCGGTGTGGTCTCTCCGGTCAGGTCGGACAGGGCCTGGACCCGGAGAACCTCCGCCAGCCGGAGGATGACCTCCAGGCGCGGCACGCCGCGGCGCCCGGTCTCGATCCCCTTCACCCAGGAAGCGGACCGGCCCATCAGCCCGCCCAGCTGCTCGCGGGTCACGCCCCGACGGGTGCGAAGGATTTGGAGCCGCTGACCGAAAGCGATCGGGTCTGTGTGCGGGTCCGGGGTAGCATCGAATGACATGGCCTTGCCCCTCTCTGAACAGCTCGTCACTGCCAGGGTATGGGGCAAGGTCCTTTCCGTGTGCCCGACTTGCGACGTCTGCCAGCCGGATCGGGTCCTGGTTCTGGTGAGGCGTGACGCCGGGCTCCGCCGGTCGTTGGTGAGGCGTGACCGCACCCCACGACGACCGGATCGCCGAGCTGGAAGCCGCTCTCCGAGACGCTGTGCGCTGGCTGGCCTTCGCCGCTGGCCACGCTGCCGCCGCCGATCCGGCGCAAGCGGCGGAGCTGATGGCCGTCACCGAGACGCTGAAAGCAACCCTCGCCCGCACATGACGAAACGCCCCCGCCCGGCGCGAGGCCAGGACGGGGGCGGTGTGGTGGTCAGTGCCAGGGTGTGAGGTCGAGGTCGACGGGGGGGTCGGGTGCCGGGCCGGCCGGGGTGTCCGGGCCGACGCGGCGTGCCCAGCCCCAGAGGTCGAGGTAGGCCCGGGTCAGCAGGCGTCGCTGCACCCGCTCCTCCTGGACCTCCTTGTCGAGTCGGTCGGTGATCGCGGCGAAGTCGGAGCGCCGGTTCGTCGCCCGGCTCTGCGTCCAGCCGAGGAGCCCGACGATCAGCGCCACCCCGGCGGCGGCGAGCCCGCTGAAGTCCATGTCAGCGCCACCTCTTTCGTATCGCTCTCGGCAGCGGGTCGTCCATGCCCGACACCACGACCACCGCGAGCGCGATGGCCACCCAGATTGATGCTGAGCCGGACGCGGTTGGCGCCCGTGGGACGGCGAGGACGAAGCCCGCCGCCCAGAGCCCGGCGACGGCTGCGAGCGCCGCGTACCCGGCGGCTTGGACGCGCGGGCAGTTCGTCACCAGCCCGGCTCCGATGGCGACTGTCCCGGCCGTGACCCACAGCCACCCGAGAACGGGCATGGGCACCCACCGGGTGATCTCTGCGAGCAGGTCGCTCGTGCCCGCGCGCGGGCTGGCCAGGATGCCCAGTGCCCCGTACCCGGCCCACCCGGCGCCAAGGACAACCAGGACGGCGCGGCGCCGGGACACCGTGCCGCGCGGCGCCGCGCCGAGCATCAGACGCCTCGGGCGAGGGAGGCCGAGTTCCGCACGTCGCGGAGTCGGGCGGCCAGGCCCTTGAGGACCGCAAACCCGGCGGCGGCCCCGGCGGTCGCGGCGTTCTGCCACATGGACAGGTCGAACGGCGCGGTGACGACCAGGGCGCCGACGAACGCCTCCAGCCCGGTGGACACGACGCGCTCGCCGAGGTCGCGGGCGTAGGTCCCGGCGGTCTTCAGGACGGTCTCGGTGCTGGGCAGCGGGAACGGGGTCTCGGCCATGGTCAGGCCTCCAGCTTCTTGGTGAGCGCGGTCAGGGTCTTGTCGATGCGGCGGACTCGGGTGACGAGGTCGCTGAAGACGCTCCGCCCGGACCAGTAGTGCTTGTCCGACTTCTTGTCCGCGCTGTAGTCGGCGGCGTCCGCCGGGGCGTCGAAGGTGTCCTTCGCGAGCAGCCGGTCGACCACGAGGTCGGCCAGCTGCGCCATGTCGGCAGGGGTCATCTCGTCCTCCTCGGACGTGGTGTTGGTGGGTGCAGGGGCGCCAGTGGCGCGGGCGACGATGCCCGGGAACACGGCCGTCTTGAACTGGGCGATGCGGGCCTTGCCGGGGCACGCGGTGCCCGAGGTCGACCACTGCGGGAACATCGAGTGGTAGCCGAACCCCGGGTCGTCGTGGGTGCGGCAGATCCGCAGAGGGATGCCGTGCGTCGCGTGCAGCCACACACCGAGGTCGATCAGCTCCTCGATCTGGGCGGCGGTCCACGGGTCGGTGCCCTCGGTGTTCGACGCGGTCTCCGCCGACACGGCCCCGGTCCCGTCGGCCCGCCGGTTCGCGCCAGCGTTCGCGTCGGCCCGGGTCTGCGTGCCGATGAACTGGCCGACGTCCCCCTCCTCGTAGCCGATGCCGAAGTGGGACTCCAGGTTGGTGCTGTCACGCCAGTACTCGAAGACGCGCTTCGCGGTCCACGGGGCGATGATCGAGTGGACGATGAACTGCGTCGGCCGGATCGCGGGCTGGGCGTCCGACTCGGGTTGCAGCTCGTACTTCGTGGCTCCCGGATACCAGGCCACGGGGTCCTCCAGACGTAGAGACGCCCCGGCCGGACGGCGCGGGGCGGGCGGGGGTTCGTGGTGTCAGGAGGCCTTCACGGTCTCGACCTCGTGGAGGACCGGCGTCCGTGCGTCCCGGGTCCAGAAGATGTTGGTCTGGAGGTCGACGCCGGCCGGGAGCAGGGCGCGCACGGCGTCCTTCAAGACGGCGACCTTGGAGTGCAGCTCGTCGTCGGTCCACGCCTCGATCTGGTCGGGGCGGACGGTGTAGGCGACCTGTATGTCCGCGTCGAGGCTGGAGACCTGGAGGCGCAGGACGTCGTTGGCCGACGGGTACTCGGGCGGGGGTATCGGCATGAGCCCTCCTGGGCATGAAGGAGCCCCGGGCCGGGCGGCGCGGGGCGAGAGGGGTGTGGGTCAGGTCAGGGCGACGGATCCGGAGAAGTCGGCGGCCGGGCCCATGTCCTCGAAGTGCAGGTACGCGGGCGAGGTCACGGTCGCCGCGATGAGGACGTTCCCCGCGCCGGACGCGCGCTGGATCGTCCCGACGACGGCCGTGGTGATGTTGGCCGCGGTCGAGTTGGCGAAGATGCCGGACAGTTCCATGCCATAGTTGCTCTGCCCCGGGGACGCGATCCGCCACGAGTCGTAGAGGATCGACCCGCCAAGGGCGCCCTTGCGCACCCGGACCTGCGCTTCGGTCGTCGCCGCGCTGAGCTGGATCAACCCCTTCACGGTGACCCGGTAGGCGCGGCCGGCCTTGAAGACCAGGGACGGCGTGGTCACCCAGACGGTCTCCGTGGTGTTGATGCCACCGGACGGGGTGTCGTTGTTGATCGCGGTGAAGTTCAACGTGAACGGGGCGCGCGCGTTCTCGACGCTGGCGATGATCCGCTCTCCGGCGAACCTGGTGTCCGGCATCGGGCGGCCTCCTCAGAGTGCGTAGTAGCTGGGGTCGGCGAGGCGGACGTCGGTGCCGACCGTCTGCGCCTTGACGATGCCGTTGACGGAGCGGACGACGGTCCAGCTCTGGGGGCTGGCGGTGCCGGTGATCCCGGTGACCGTGACCCGCTCGCCGCCGACGACCGCGTCGAACGGGAAGCTGCCCGGGTGGCTGGCCGTGGTGACCCACCGGGTGCCGTCCGTGTACGCCACGGACAGGGCCGTCGCGGTCGCGGTGGCCGCCGTGGCGAGCTGCGACCCGCCGGTGTCGTACCGGCCGCGTACCGCGTCGTCGTACACGCCGACGGTCCACACCCGCCCCGGGCCGCCGTTGTAGGTGACGTCCCACGTGGTCTGGTCGAGGACTTCAGTCGACCCGCGGACCATCAGGAGCGCGGGCTCCGGCGGCAACCAGGCGGGGAGGTTGTCGATGCGCAGGAGGTCGCCGAGCTCCAGGTCGAGCACGGCCGGGATGAGCGCGATGGCGGTGTGCAGCTGCACGTGGATGGACGGGTAGCGTGCCTCGTCGGCGGTGCCGAGGTGGGCGAGCCACCCGGCGATCTGCGGGGCCTGGTCGTCGCTGCCCAGCGACAGGGTGACCGCGTCGTCGTACACGCCCACCCCGCCCTGTTCCGGGGGCAGGGTCGACAGAGGCCCGGACGTGATCTCGACCCGGCCGGAGGAGCCGCCGTCGCGGGTCACGGTGACGTCGTTGCGCAGCTTCTGGTCGTCCTCGTCCGGCTCCAGCGGCGGGGCGACCTCCCCGGCGCCGGCGTAGTTGAGGACCAGGCCGGGCGTCTGGTTGTAGAGCGAGGTCCGGTCCCGGTAGTGGAGGCCGAGCCGATCGCGCCGCTCCAGCAGCAGACCGCCGTCCGTGGCCGCGCAGTCCTCCAGGAGGACGAGGAGTTCGGCCGGCCGCTGCGGGCCCATGGCCTCGGAGTTGACGGTGGTGTCACCGTCCGTCCACGTCAGGGGCAGCAGCGGCTCCTCCTGGGCGAGGCGCCCCATCCGGTTGATGGCGGACTCCCCGTCGTAGGCGGTGAGCGCCCCGTTGAACGCGGTGGTCGTCGAGGCGGAGAACACCGAGATGTGCCCGATGGCCATGCCGTCGAGCGCCGCTGCGTACCCGCCGGCGGGGCTGCCCACGGTGCGGACGCGGCCGATGGTCCCGGCGTAGCTGTTGCCGTAGTGGCCGGGCGCCCCGCCGAGGTCGGTCCAGTAGATGTCGATGTCGACGTTGCTGCCGTTCTGCTGGAGCTGGACGGAGACGGTGTTCCACCGGTTGTACAGGTCGGTCCCGGTGCTGACGTTGTAGGTCAGGACGTCAGTGCCGCTGGCGTCCCGGCCGAGGATGCGGGACCCGGTGGCCGACTGCTGGACGTACCACTCGGCGATCGTGCCGCCGGAGCACGCGATCCGCATGAACGTGTACATGGGCGTGTTGGGGGTGTCGAGGCGGTACAGCCACTGCACCCGCCACCCGGTCGGCGATCCGGTCGGTGCGGGCACGGCCCCGGTCATCTGCGCCAGGTCCCCGCTGCCCGCAGCCAGGACGGGCAGCGCGTCCGAAGAGGCGAGCGTGGAGTTGCTGGCCCATGTCGCCCGGGTGAGCTGGAGTGGCGTCACGCCGACGACCGGGCTGGACGCGGCCGTGGCGAACTCGCCTTCCTCCATGGGCCAGTACGCCAGCAGCGACGCGGCCCGGGGGATACTGCGGCGCAGCGTCGAGGCGAGCGGCTTCCGCCCCTGGCCGAGGCGTCGCAGGATGCCGGCCGCCTCGACCGACACCCAGACGTCCTTGCCGCTGACGTCCCACCGGACCGGCCACGCGCTGATCTCTCCGAAGAACCGGTAGTTCCGGTTGGAGACTGCGGTCCCCGTGAGGGTCCAGGCCCGGGTGGCGGGGTCCGAGAACGATGTCGTCCCCGGGGCCAGGGCCCGGAAATCCGGGCTGGCGACGACGGTGCCGCCGATCCCGGCCCGGAGCTCGGCGCGGTACACCTGCCCCTCCAGCGGGAGCATGCTGGTGGCGGGGTCGGGCATGATCGTGCGGAGCGGCGCCGAGCTGTTGAAGAGGGTCAGAGGCGATCCGCCGGAGAACGACGCAATGGACGTCCAGGGGCCCGCCAGGGACGGCGCCCAGTAGAACGCGGCGGTGAGCCCGCCCACCCCGTTGTTGACGTCCAGGGTGGCGCGCAGGGCGGCCCTTCGCGGCAGCGGAGGCAGCGCGGCCTGCGCGCCGAGGGTCGTGATCCCGTCGGCGGAGAAGCTCAGCCGGATCAAGCCGTTCGTGATGAGGAACGCCCACGACCGCTGGTTGCCGGTGGCGTCCCACTTGCTGAGGATGACCTGCGGGCGGATCGCGGTCCAGTCGGCGGTGAGCTCCGCGCGGACGTCGAGGTCGCCGGTCAGGTCGAGGGCGGTGGCGTCCGGGGTCGAGGCGTAGACGGAGTTTGTCCCGTCGAGCGGGAGGTACGACTCGGTCTGCGGGACGGATACCCGGACCGGGGTGTTGCGGCCGATGAGCCCGTAGTACGGCGACAGCGGGTTCTTCGGGCTGTACTTCCCGCCCCGGTTGTTCAGCACGAGGCTGCACTTCGACGGGTCCACGGTGGTGCCCTCGTCGGGCACACCGCGGGTGATGGTGATCGGGGCCCGGGTGTAGGTGTCGGCGGAGACGTCCGTCCAGGTGGTGCCGATCCGGAACTCCGTCCGCACGTCCAGCGGTGTCTGGGGAAAGGCCATGACGTCGTCTCCCTACTGCCCGAAGGCGATCTGCACGTTGCCGCGTCCGTCCTTGCGGACGATGGAGCGGATCAGCTTCTTGACCTCTTCGGGCCCGGACAGTTCGAGGCGCACGACGGTGGTTCCGCCGCCGGTCATGATCGGGGCGGTGCCGCCCATGGCCCGGCCGGCGCCCATCACGGCGGCCTGCGACGGCGGTTGAACGAGCGTCGACATCTTGGCGCTGAGCACCCCCTCGGAGTCCTCGATGCCGTCGACGATGCCCGGCGGGATCCACCGGCCTACGACGTCAGCCATGACGCGCGACGGTGAGTGGATGCCGAGGGCCTTGGCGATCGGCCCGGGGATGATGCTCTTCGCAAAGCCGGTGAGTTGTCCGGCGAGCCAGCCGCCCATGGACTGGATGCCGTGCCAGAGGCCGGTGACGACGGCCTGGCCCTTGGAGTAGAGCAGCGTCCCGAGGCCCATGATCGCCCGGTTGATCCGGCCAGGCAGGCCCGCCATGAAGGACACGAGCCCGAGGGCGATCGCCGTCGCCCCGGACTTGATGCGGGTCCAGTGCCGCAGGAAGATCCCGACGAGGGACCACTTGATGAAGAAGTTCAGGATGGCCGTGCCGACGGACACGAGCTTGGACCACACCCAGTTCCAGGCGGCCATCGTCCACGCCTTGATGCGGTCCCAGTTCGCGTAGATCAGAAGCGCGAGGCCGATGACCGCGGCGATGATCCAGCCGATGGGGCCCATGGCGATCAGCCACTGTGCGGCCATGACCGCCGCCCAGACGACAGCGCGGCCGGCCATCATCAGGAACTGGGCGGCTGCGGTGACACCGGCCCGGACCACTGCGGCGATCCACGTGCCGATGGACACGAGCGCGGAGCCGACCCAGGCGCCCGCGGTGGTGGTCGCCGAGATGACGGCGGCGCCCGCGATCCTCGCGTAGGTCATCAGGCCGAGCGCCATCATCCGGGTCCAGTTCCCGATGACGCCCCAGCACGACGCGGTGATGATGGCGTGCGCCCCGGACACCACGGTGGAGACCGCCGAGTAGGCGATCATCCCCGCCTTCACGGTGACGACGAGCGCGGCCAGCGCGGCGAAGCCGAGCATCAACGGCTTCAGCGTGGCCTTGTGCTCCGAGGCGAAGTTCAGCACCACGACCGCCGCCTGGCCGAGCTCCACCATGATGCTGCGCTTGAACGCCTCCAGCTGCTTCTTCGCGGTGCCGCCCATGGTCTCGGTGAGCCGGTCCGCGGCGCCCTCGGCCTTGCCCATCCCGGCCGCTGCTGCGGCGGTCGCCGGGTCCATGGCGTACAGGGCGTCGCCCATGATGTTCGCCGGATCGCCGAACAGGGCGGCGGCAGCGTTGAGGCGGACCTGCTGGTCGGCCGTCCCCCGCAGGGCGTCGAGCGTCATGCTCAGCGCCTTCTCGGCCTGGTCCCCGCCGGCGCCCATCATCTTCGCGACGTTCTTCGAGGACAGGCCGATGGACTTGTACGCGGCGTCGACGGCCGCGCCGCCGGCGGTGGCCCGCTCGCCGAACTGGCCGATGGCGTCGGACACCTGGTCGGCGTCGCGGGCGCCCTTGCTGACGGCCTGGTTGATCAGGCCGATGGACGTCTCGCCGTCGAGGCCGACGCGCTTCCACTGGACGCTGTACTCGTTGAGGGATTCGAGGAGGTCGCCGCTCTTGTCGGCTGCCGTACCGAGGCCGACCGCGATGATGTCGAGGGCTTCGTCGGCGTTGTCCGCCAGGCCGGTCCGCACCATCTGGCCGGCCGCAGCGGTGGCGATCGTGAGGTCCTGGTCGAACGCCTCGGCCAGCGCCATGACCTTGGTGGTGACGCCCTCCAACCCGCCCTCGGCCTGGCTCGTGTCGCCGATGTTCTGGTAGACGCCCTTCACCGCGAGGTTGACCTCGTCGATGGACTCGCCCCAGGCGTGCGCGTACACGGACGCTGCGGCGTCACCGGCCGCCTGCGCCTCGGCGGGCCCGAGGCCGAGCTGGGCGGTGAGCTTCGCCTCGGCGGACTGGAGGTCGAGGGCTTCGACGAGGGACGCGCCGAGGGTCGCGGCGAACCCGGCGCCGATGGTGGCCGCCGCGGTGTTGAACCGCTCGCCCATCTTGCCGACCGTCTCGGACGCCCGGTCCCTGGCGACCAGGTTGAACACCAGCGACGTGTCAGCCACGGGACCACCTCACCTGTTCAGTTGTTGGCCGCCTCGTCGACGGCCTGCTTGTACGAGTCGAGCCAGGCCAGGAGCGCGTCCGTCTCCTCGACGGTGAGCTCGTCCCAGTCGCGGGGGTGGATGCCCAGCAGGTGGGCAGCGTTGCCGAGCTGACTCAGTCGGCGATCGGCAGCTGGGCTTTTCCCTCGGTCTCCGTGTCGTCGAACGCCGTCTCGATCGCAGCGTCGATCGTGACCAGGGCCGCGGCGAGCTGGTCGCCGTGCTGGGTGGAGACGACGTCCTCGCGGATGCGCTCCCACTCCTGCCGGGAGTACTCCAGCTTCAGCTCGTCCCACGCGAAGTCGACGTCCTCGAACCGCACCTTGGCGTGGTCGCGGCGGAGGAACGTGAACAGCAGCGCGCGGCGGCACAGGCTGTTGCCCTGGAGGACGGCCGCGGTGAAGTCGGAGAAGTTCCGCCCGGTCCGCCGCTCGATGTCCTCGCGCTCCACGGACATGAGCTTCTTCGGGTTGTACCGCCAGCGGGTCGGCTCCACCTCGCCCTCGCGGTGCAGGATCAGGAACACGGGTCCTCCTATCCGGCCCGTGCCGCGAGGCGGCGGGCCATGTCCTCCATCGCCTCGTGCACCGCGGCCCGGTAGGCGGCGGCGTCGTTGGTGAAGGAGTCGTCGAACCAGCCCGGCTTTCCAGGCTGGGTACGCCACGGTTCGTGGCCGTAGGTGAGCGTGCGCCACCCGCCGTTGCGGCGGTTGATCCTTTTCGGGGCGTTCGGGAAGCGGCGGACGCCGGGCGTCTTGAACGCCTTCACGCGGGCGCCGGACCACCGGCCTCCGAGCTTGACCTCGGGGCGGATCTTCTTCGCGATCTGCGAGCGGAGCGACGGGCCAGTGCCGAGACCTGCCGAGGCCATGCCCATGATCTGCGACTTCGCGGCGGCGGCGCCCGGCTTCAGGGCCTCGCGCATGTTCTTCGCCAGCTCCTTGCGGAGCTCCTTGCCGTCCGCCTGCCGCCGGATCTCGCGCACCAGCGCGTCCAGGCCCTCGTGCGTGCAGCGCAGCTCGAACGGCGGGCCGCTGCTGGGCATCAGGCGGTCGCGCGGGTCACGGCCCCCGAGGTCGGGTAGCTGACCGAGACGGACGCCTCGTCGCCGACGCTGCCCTCGATCGGGTTCCACCCCTTGATGAGGCAGTTGCCGGACCACTGCGGGTTGTTCGTGCTCACCGCGGCGGAGTCGAGCCGGACCGCGAACGGCACCACGGTGCCCAGCAGCGGCCACATGATCGAGTCCAGCTTGGTGGCGGCCACGTCCTGGAGCAGCTCCAGCGCGAGCTCACCGGACTTGAGCCCGCCGAGGACTTCCTTCCACCCGAGCGACGCGTAGGTGGTGACGTCCTTGTCCTCGACCTCCACTGTCACCTCCGCCTTGCGGGCGTAGGCGGAGAGGTCGTTACCGCCGACGCTGACGTAGGCCGCCAGCAGAACCATCTTGGCCATGGGGGATCACCTGATTCCGAGAGAGGCGCAGAGCATGAAGGAAGGCGTCGTCCCGGTGATGGTCCAGGCGAGCCGGTAGTACGTGTCGGTGACGGCGGTGCCGTCACCCCGGAGGATCTGCCCGCCGGGCGCAGTGGCCGCGGCGAACGTAAGGCGGGTAGTCGGGCTGGTGAACCCGGCGTCGGCAGCCGACTCGACCCGGGCCGTGATGGACGGGGTGGTGCCAGCCGCCGAGAGAACGTGGAGCGCGGCGTACAGGCGGCGTCCAGCGGTGATCGCGCCAAGCTGCACCCCGGTGCCCACGCCGGTCGCGGTGCGGGCCAGGCCGGGCGGGTGGGCGATCTGCCCGCGCACCAGCGGCCAGCTGCTCTTGACCGTGCCGGACCACGGGGCGATCTCGCCGACCGCGTCGCCGACCTTGTAGTCCGCGCGCATCCCGGCGGTGACGTAGGCCAGGGCGCCCACCACGGAGTCGGTCGGGCAGACCGTGTACGGGCCGACGCCGCCGAGCGTGGACCAGGACGCGTTGTCGACGAGGGACGGATCTCCCGCCTCCCACAGTCCCTCGGCCGCGATCTCCGCCGAGCCGAGCCCGGCCATCACCTCCTTCCAGCCGCCGGAGCGGTAGTTGGTGGCGTCCTTCTCTTCCAGCTCCGAGGACAACTCGATCTTGTTGGAGGCGCCGGACAGGTCCGCGCCCGGCGCGAACAACCTGGTGTCGAGCAGGATGAACTTCCCCACGGCGGCTACCCCTCTCCGATGATCTTGATGATGAACTCGGCGCCCACGTACTGGGTGCCCGCGTGCTCGTACCAGCGGTAGCCCTGGATGCGGGTCACGTGCAGGTCGTGGGCGAGGCCCCCGAGGGCGTACCCGCCGGGCGCCCCACGCGCCGCCTCGATCGCGGCCTTGAGGGACGTGGGCCCGGACCCGGCGAGCAGCCTGTCCAGGACGTCCTGTGCGGACCGGTCATCGGCGCGGCCGACCAGCACACGGCACGTCAGTTCCACTTCGTCGAGGCCCCGGTTCATCGCCCGGTCGAAGTCGACGGAGTACTCGCCGCAGAAGAAGTGCGGGGCGACAACCGCGTCCGGCACGTAACCGGTTGCGGTGAGTTTGCCGACTCCCTCCGGCAGAACCACGGCCCGCGCGGCGTCAGCGATGGCGCTACGAATCGCTGACGGCTGCACGCCGGCCTCCCTTCCGGGTTGGAGCCGGAGAGGGCTCGGTGATCTGCTCGGCTACGCCGGCCGCGACGAGGTGCGCGGCAGCTGCGGTAGGGAGATCGGCCTCTTCGCCCTTCGCGGGCCAGGGTTCGCCGTCGCGGGTGCCGACCATGTCGATGGTCATGCGGATTCGCATGGTGTCCCTCTCATCCGATTCCGGGGAGGACGTACTGCTCGATGAGGTTCCAGACGTCGGGGTCCCGGCGGGACAGGCGTACGACGCCCCACTCCGCAGACCCGGTCACGCCCTCTGGGCTGTCCTTGCGCTTGTACAGGCGAGCGGCCAGGAGGTGCGCGGCCATGTCGATGTCCGCGGGGACCTCGGGCCACCCGAAACGGGTCGTGACCTGGACGCGCCCACTCTCCAGCCCCCAGCCCCCGGTGAGGAGCAGCGAGGTGATGGGGCGCCCGTCGGCGATCGCGTTGTCCGGGAGGGCGTCGTACGTGGTGACGGTCGACCAGCTGCCCGTGGTGCCGGTGGCGACGACGATGTCGGCGCCACCGATGTCGTCGACCAGGAGCGCGTCGCCGTCCTGCTCGCGCACGATCCGCCCAGCGAGCCGGTACGTCCGGGTGACGGGGACCGGGTCGAGCCAGAAGCGGCGCCCGGTGCTCTTGTCGATGGAGCGGGACGCCGTGGTCAGGGCCAGGGAGAGGAGCCCGTCACGCGATGTGTCGGACTCCTGGATCCCGAGCATCTCCCGCAGCGTGGCCAGCTCTCCGTAGTCGGCGGCGGCCACGCCCGGTCACTTCCCCTTCGCGGTCGTCTGCCGGGTTGCCGGCGCCGTACGGCCCTGCGGCGGGGCGTCCTGCGCGTGCTTCTCCTTGGACGGCTCGTGCCCGTAGTGCGCCAGCTGCTCGTCGACCTGGGCGACCCGGTCGTCCATGCCGCGCGCCTCGTAGGAGGCTCGTTCCCGCTTGAGTGCAGCGACCATCCGGTCGTCTCGTGTGGCCATGCCTGGTGTCCTCTCAGAAGATCGTCACGTCTGCGGTGTTGGTGACCGCCGTGTTCGCGCTGTACGTCAGGCGCAGGTAGCGCCACGGGTGGCCCGGACGCAACAGCCGGTGGACGGTGCCCGCGGCGGTCACGTCGAACGTGGCGACCGACACCGTTTCCGGGGTTGCCGGGTCGGAGTACGCGGCGGGGAACCACTGCGTGCCGTTCGCGCTGCCCTCGATCAGGTACGTGCACGTCGGGGAGGCGCCCACGGTGGTGGTGAGGGTGAGCAGGGCCGGCCGCTCCGTGGCCGCGCCTCGGTCGACGATGTTGGTGGAGGCGCCGTTGCCGGACTGCGCAGCGGACAGGCGGGCGGAGTTCGGGTACCGGTCTCCGCCAAGTGCGCCGATGGTGGCCATGATCGCGTCCTTCCTAGGCTGGCCGTACCGGCGCGGGCACGGCATCCGGGGGGATGGTGCCGTGCCCGCGCCGGTACGGGGATCAGAAGGCCGGGGTGGACAGGCCGGTGCCGCTGATCTTCTGGATCGCGTTGGTGTACCGGCCGAAGGTGTAGGCGTAGTACGAGTACGCGACGAGGAGCACACCAAGGTTGGCGGCCTTGGCCTGTTCGGCGCGGATGAACATCGGCGCGTTGGTGTCCTCCCAGAGGTGGCACTCGGTGGACGGGACGACGAACAGTTCGTCCTCGTTGGTGCCGGTCCCAAGGTTCGTGGCGATGTTGTTGTCGACGACGACCTCCAGGCCGCACGGCAGAACGCCGCGCGGGCCGGACGCGTACGAGGACTGCGGGTTCGCCGTACCGGCCGCCTGCACCGGAAGGTTCGTCCAGTTGATCATCGGCCAGGTGGACGACATCTGCGAGGACAGCCAGTACCAGCGGCGCGAGGACATCACCGCGTGCGAGGGTCGGCCCATCGCGAGGAGCGCGGCCTCGACCCCGGACGCGGCACCAAGGATCTTCGGGTAGAGCTCGGCGCCGGTCGGGGTGGCGTCGGTGTACGCGGTCGCCTGCGCGACGGCGGACAGACCGGTCGTCGCCTCGTTGATGAGGGTGTAGTCGAGCACGGTGGCGACCCGGTTGAAGAGGTCCTGCATCGTGACGTCCTCGATGCCGGTGCCGCGGTCGATGGCCTGCCGGGAGACGGTCTGCTGGCCGGCCGCCGTCTTCACGGGGACGGTCAGCAGCGTGTCGTCCATGTTCGTCTCGGAGACCGCGTCGTTCTCGTTGGCCTGGTTCGCGGCGCTGGACGCGGTGGTAATCCGGGAGATGTTCACCGACATGCCGGAGTCCGGCAGCGGGTGGCGGTTGCAGACGTCCGCGAAGGGGCGGAGGTTCGCGGTCGCCGGGGCGTACATGTCGGTGAGGAACTGCGGCACCGTCAGCCCGGAGAACGCGGACGTGCCGACCGCGCGCTGGAGGTACTCGGCGCGCTCCACCCGCTCCTCGGCCATGTGCCGGGAGAGGCGGGACGACGCCTCGACGTCCTGGTACAGGAACTGCCGGGACACGTCCATGAGGAAGGACTTGCCGTGCGGGTCCTGGTCCTTGCGGTAGGTCCGTTCCTCCTGGCCGACGCGGGCGACCTGGTCGTAGGAGGGGCGCCGGGCCTGCGTCGGGGTCTGCTCCTTCGCCTTGGCCTGCCGTTCCATTTCCTCGGTCTTGATCTTGTTCGCGTTGGCGAGCTTGTTCTCGATGCCGGTCACGTCGTTGCGGGACTGGTCGCGGGCGGCGAACAGCTCGGCGACCCGCTCGTCTTCCTCCGTGGTGAGCGAGGAGCGGCCGTCCTGCTGGGCCTTGTCCAGGATGAGCTGGATCTCCGCCCCGCACTTCTTGCCGCGCTTGTGCGCGGCCTCCAGCTCGACCTCGATGGAGGCGATCAGGTCGTCGATGGTTCCAGGCATGGTGATGCCCCTTCGGTAGATCGGTGGTGGGTGATGGTCGGCGCGACCGGCGGCCCGGGCGATCTGCCGGGCGGCGGCCGGTCCCGCCTCCGGGCGATCTGCCGGAGAGCGTGCCGGGGTGAGGTAAGGGAGGGTCAGCGGTCGTCGTCTGCGGAGACGAGAAGCTGGGTGCGCAGCATGGCGATGGAGCGGCCCTGCGCGGGTGAGGCCGGTGCGGTGCGCGCCGTCGCGGGCGCCACCGGCGGGGGGGTGTGGAGCGGGGGCGGCACGGCCAGGTCGGTGCGTTGCGCGAGGCGCTGGTAGGCCTCGCGCGCCATCAGCGGCGGCAGGTTGGGGATCGAGGCGAGGAAGTCTCCGGCGCGGGCGGACACGCTGGTGTGCGGGTTCGCGCCGTACGTCACGGGCCCGACGTCGCCGCGGTCCAGGTCGAAGGAGTTGATCCGGTACTCGGTGTAGTCCGGGGACCACTGGCCGGACGTGATGCGGAACATGAACGACTGCTCGCGGACGTCGTCGTCCTCCAGTGCCTGGATGAGCAGCTGCACGTCCGCGCGCTTCGGGTTCAGCCACGCCCGCTGGCCGAGGCCCGCGTCGTCCGCCCAGAGCTGGAGCCGCTGGTTGCGGGTGCCGGCCATCGGGGTCCCGCCGTGGTTGAAGCGGAACACCACCTCGGGGTCGGCGGCCAGCGTCGCGTCCGCCGCACCGTGGGACACGATCTCGGTGTACGGCCCGTAGAAGTCGTACATCTCGTAGCCCTGCTCGAACGCCGAGGCGTAGCCGGTCACCTCGTACCACTCCTGTTCGTCGCGCAGCACCTTCTTCGCGCGGAGCTGGGAGCGGAAGCGGACCTCGGGGGATTCGGGGCGGTCGCGCGGCAGGACGGTTCCGGGGCTGGTCGTGCTGGCGGAGCCTGCGGCGGCGGACCGCGCGGCGGCGGCCTGCGCGCGCAGGGCGGTCATCGTGCTCATGGGGTCGCTCCTGGGGTCGCGGGGGCAGGGGTGGCGGGCAGGGGCGTAGGGCTGGTGCCCTTGCCGAACAGCCGGTCGAACTCGGCGAGCTGGTCCTCGGTGAACGGCTGCCGGTTCTCAATCGCCCGGGCCTCGGACGGGGCGAGCTGCCGGGAGGTGATCTGCCCGGCGAGCATCTGCGCCCGGGCGAGCGGGTCCATGCGGAGCAGCGCGTCGGTGTTGAGCTTCACGAAGCGGGGCCGGGACGTGAGCCGGGACAGCGCGTTCTCCCGGCGGATGATCGCCGGGCCGAGGGACATGATGAGGAACTGGAGGTTGCGCTGCGTCATGTTGGCGTAGGTGACGGAGCTGCCCGAGACTGCTGCGTCGATGAGGTCGCCGGGGCAGTCGAAGAACCGGGCGATGTCCCCGATCCCGAACCGCTTCGCCTCGATCCAGTCGGAGCCGGCCGCCTCGGCCTGGATCATGTTGTAGTCCCAGTCCTGGCCCGTGACGAACAGGTCCTGGTTCGCGACCGCGGCCTTGAAGCGCCGCTTCGTCTCCTCGGCCGCGTCGGGGTTGATGATCTTCGCGTTGTTCTTCAGGTGGGCGGAGGGGACTGCCCCGTTGGAGAACCAGTCGAGAGCGAACTGCTGGATGGACAGGTACTCGCCGATGGCCCACGCGGCGAACGCCACTGGGGACAAGCCCACGTGCAAGCCCGACATCGTGTACTGCTTCTCGTGCCACACGTTGACCGGGTCGAACGACTCCCCGCCGATCAGGTAGGAGTCGAGCTGACCCTTGCGCACGCGGACCGTGACGTCGGCGACGGGCACCAGCTCGATGCGCGCGGGGAACCCGAGCCCGTCCAGGGCGGTGATGATCCCGAAGGAGTTGCCCGACCGGTCCAGGTCCCACTGGGTGGAGAACAGCCACTGCGTCATGTCGACCTGGTCACCGCCCGGGTTGAGCAGCACCGGCGGCTTCGGCACCTCAACCTGAATCCCGCCGACCTTGCGGTACAGGTCCACCGGCATGGTCGACACGAGGTTGGCGCGGAGCCGGAGGCACGCCCACACAGCGCTGTTGCGCAGCGCCGTATCCGGGGTGACGGTCACCCCACCGGCGCGCTGCACCGGGCGGGACGGAATCACCTGATCGGCGGACTGCGCAGCCCCTCGGCGGTGGAACAGGCTCACCCGTCATCGCCCCGCTTCGCCGCGGTCTGCCGCGAGGCGTACGTCGACCCGGTCAGCACGACAGCCCCAGCTGCCGCCACCGACACCCAGCCGATCAGCGGGTAGAGGCCAGCGGCCGTACCGGCGGCGATAAGCACCAGTCCGAGGAAGTCCAGCCAGGTCGTCATCTGCTCGCGCACAGCGCCCCCTCTCAGTAGATCGAATCCATGACGTCGTAGTCGTCGAGCACGGAAGGCCCCCGGGTCAGCAGCGCCCACCTGGCGATCGTCACCGCGAAGAACGGCGAGACGTCCGTCAGGGATTTGGTGCGGTCGAGGGTCCAGGCGTCACCGACCCGGCGGGTCCTCGCCCCATTCACCGCAGCGGTCAGCGGCGCCTGGTCGCGGTGGCGTACCGCGTCCTGCGTCATCGCGTCGGCCATCTGCCCGCACGCTTCGACGATGTCGTTCGTCCGCAGCACGGCCAGGTGCCCACGGTGCGGAGCGTCCTTGTCGGTCGGGGCGGTGATGCCCGCCTTCACCAGGTCGTCGATCAGCGACCCGGCCGGGGCGCCGCTGCTCGCGATGGCCACCAGCAGCGGGTCGCGCGCCGCCTTCAGCCGGACCAGCGCGGGCACCACCCACGCCGTCCCGGCCCGGCGGTCCACCAGCTCGATATGAACCTGGCCGTCCGGCCGCCGCGACGCAACACCGATCGAGGCGTGCGACCGGTCCGCCGACACATCGACCGCCAGCGCCACATCACCACTCGGCGTGGAGTCCGGATCGGCGAGGCCCGGCCACGCCGCCTTCGGCACGTTCGGGTCGGACGGGGGCGTGGGCTTCCTGGTCCGGTTCAGGTAGGCCCGGTCGAACTCCGCCGGGTCGAGCTTCTCCAGCTCGGCCGCGATGATGGCCTCGGTCACCGTGTACCCCAGCGCGGGCAGCGTCGCCCGCCACGTCGCCGGGTCCGCCCGGTCCATGTCCTCCGGGGCGAACCACTCGAAGTACGCGGCGCGCGGACGGGCCGCCGCCGGGTCCTCGGCAAGCGCGGCCCACATCTCTTCGATGAGCGCCCGCCCGTTCGCGCGCTTCTTGTTCAGCCACACCGACTTGGTCGTGCCGCCGGCCGACGCCCACCACAGCTGGGCCATGGCCCGGGTCAGCATGGCCGGGCTGAACGCCTGCTCCAGCCGGTCGTCCTCATGGGCGAACGCCTCGTCGATGAACCCGGTGTCGAGCGGCGGACCGTGCCCCGCCTTCTCCGTGTTCGCCGTGATGCCCATGCGCGACCGAGTCGCCGGCCACAGGATCGCCTCGTTGCCGTTGCTCTTCCGGATCCGGGCCCGCTTCGCCAGCGGGGACCCGGCGATCTTCTCCCAGAACTCGTCCTCCCAGCGCTGCCGGGCCATGCCCCGGGTCTGCGCCGCGTAGATGATGTTCTGCCTCGGCCAGGCCAGCGCCCGGTGAACCTGCACACCGAGGCACAGCTCGGTCTTGCCCTGCTGCCGGGACACCGACAGCCCGACCTCACGGTGAGCGAACAGCCCGGTCGCCGGGTCCAGCTCCAGAGCCACGTCCGTCACGTACTTCTGCCACGGCATCGGCGGGGCGCCGAGCAGCTCCATCACCCGCCACAGCTTCGGGCCGAGCGACGGCCGGTCCGGGTGACGCGGCGTCCCCCAGCGCGGCGGGCACGTCAGCCCGTACCGCTCCTCCAGGTCGGCGGCGAACTCAGTCGGGGGAGCCCAGGTCTCCGAGGTCGTCGTCGTCATCCGTCGCCCGCCCCTCCAACAGCTGCGCGAGCGTCTGCCGCAGCTCGCGGTTCAGCTGCGGCAGGAGCTTGCCGTCCTCCCCACCGCCGGCGTCGATCTCGCGGGCCAGGGTGTACGCCATCTCAGACAGGGACGGCTCGATGCGGACCAGGTCGCCGAGCTGCTCCACGTCGGAGCGCACGGCCCGTTCGACCGGCCCGGCCGGCGGTGTCGCCATCACGCCTCCAGGGGCATCGGTGCAGGTCAGCAGCCCGCGACCATGATCACCTCGTGGCCATCGGCCCGGGGAGAGAAAAATAAAAGCTGGGCGCGGGGCTGGGGAGCCTGGCTCCCTAAAGATCAAGCTCGGATCTGAGCCGGACCAATCAAGATCCGTACCAATCTCGGGACGTATTCAGGCCCTTGACCTGCACGTTTGCGCCCTTGCTGCCGTTGCAGTTCCGCCCGCAGGTGGGGCAGCGGTGCACGCCGTGCGCGGGCGCCCAGTTGTCCTGGTCCCCCGGGTCGGCGCCGCGAGCGACCGGGTGGACGTGGTCGACGACGTCGGCTCCGGCGTGGCCGCAGAGGTGGCACACGTCGTTCGCGGCGAGGAAGAGCGCGCGGGCCTTGCGGTAGTCGTAGCTGGTGAGGTCGGCGCGGCCGGCCACGGCCACCACCTCCAGAGCGCGCAAAGGCCCGGCCGCAACGGGGGGTGCGGCCGGGCCGGTTGGTGGGCGCGGGTGCTACTGGTTGCGCCGACGGAACATGCAGATGAGGGCGACGCGCTCGCCGGTGAGTGCCTTCCCCTCGGCGGCGGCCATGTGCTGAAGGACCCACCCGGCAGACTCGACGGCCTGGATCTGGTCGGCGATGCCGGTCATGGGTGCGGTGGCCTTGCTGTTGGTGTTCGCCTCGATGAACTTGTAGACGAGGATGTAGTCGCCGTTGGCGTATGCCTTGCGCGCGTGGTCGCCCGCGACCTGCGCCTTGGCGTCGTTGATGAAGCCCATGGTTCCCCCCACGGTTAGTCCTGTCCGGGGATCGTGCCACGGGGCGCCCCGGTCGCGCGGGGGAACGCGAAAGGCCCACCAGCGAGGGCGGGCCGTGGGGTTCTTGCGTCCGGACATGCCGGTCGTGCCCCGAGTGTTACACCCGGTGTGACTGCTGGTCAAGCCGCCATCGGCGCGGGCACGGTGGCCTTCTGCTCGACGAGGGCCACGACCTCGTCCAGGTCGACAACGACGCGTCCCTTGTCGTCGTACCCGTGGTGGGTGAGGCGGCCTCGGTGGACCCAGATGCGGAGGGTTCCCGGGCGGGCGCCGGTACGGACGGCTGCGGCGTACAGGTCGACGAGGAGGGGCTGCATGCTGCCCAGTCTCGCGCATACCACCGCCCCACCGCCGGGGGATTGTGGCGGTGGAACGGTGGGCTTCAGCGCTCGGTCGTCGTCGAAGAGCTGGGCGGTCCAGGGCACTCGGCTGCCCAGTGCAGGTACTGGGTCTGGGCGTCGTCGCCGTGCTCGGGGCAGTCGCCGTGTTCGCTGCCGATCACGATGCCGCCGCACGGCGCCTTGGGGCACGTTGTGCACGAGGACCGGGACAGGCCGCGCGAGGTGATGCCGCCGTGCCGCACGTACCCGCTGGCCTCCATGACGGCCTGGATGTCCCGCTCGGTGGTGTCCATGTCGTCCATTCTGCGGCTTACCGCTCCTCGCCGTCGGCGAGCCCGTCGAACGGTTCGTCGTCCTCGTCGTCGTCCTCGGCGGCGGCCTCCTCGGCGGCCCACCGCTCTTCGTCCTGCGCGTCGAGCATCGCCTCGCCCGCCTCCTCGTACTCGCGCATCTCCTCGGCGCTCATCACGTCCTCGTTGGTCATCTCGTCGTAGGGGTCCATGTGGTCCTCCTGGTGGTGCGGGCCGGGCTGTCCGGCTCCCCTCACCGCCCGTGCGGGACGGGCGGATCGGGCAGCCGTCAGGCGACGTGCCGGACGTGGTGCCGGACGGGGTTGGCCGGGTCCTGCTCGACCCAGAACCCCCGCTCGGCGCGCACGCCCTCGTTGTTGTTGTCGTTGTTGTTGGCGGGCTGACCTGCGGCAACAACGTCCGTCAGGGTCCCCTTCTGGGCGGGGAGGGGGGTGGGGATGCTGCCGCCGCGGACGCCGGTGGACGACCCGCGCCCGCGCATCCGCACCGCCTCGACCGCGACGCCCGCCTTCCCGAGGGCGTCGCGGACGAGCTCGGGGGTGGTGCCGAGCGCCTCGGCGAGGGCGGTGATGTGGGCGTGCGGGGTGCCGATGCGGGCGAGGGCGTCGTGGAGGTCGCGGAGTGTCGGTCCGGCGGGCACCGGGGGCGCAGCGGGAACGGTCGGCTCGTCCGGCTCGACGGTGGCGTCCTCGACCGGGTCGCCCGCCGGTTCGTCCGTGGTGGAGGTCTGGTCCGCCGTCTCCTTCGGCGCCCACTCGGGGTGGCCGATCCGGTACGCGGCGACGATCCACACTGCGGCGGCCGGCCAGAGGAGCCAGCGGGCGGACGGCGACTGGACGGTGTGCCCGAGGGCGACGACGAGTCCGCCGCCGACCTTCCGGAGGATCAGGGCGCCGCCGATGAGGATGGCGATCCGGAATGCCTTGTTGAGCCCTTCGGCCTCGCCGACCCAGCCGGTGACGACCTCCTTCCATGCCCGGCCCTTGCCGATGAGCCGCTGGGCGAGCTGGCGGGCGCAGACGAGGCAGATCCTGCTGGAGCCGGTGGCGACTCGCTCGACGGCGGCTCGGAGCCACTGGGCGGTGGTCTGGTCCTCGCTCACAGCATGCTCCCGAGGTTCCCGTGGATCAGGCCGTCGAGAGCCCACGCGCCGATCTCGTTCGCCCCGGGGACGACGAGGTTGCCGACCATGGCGAAAATCCCGGTTCCGATGGCGATCAGGACGCCGACGAACACCCCCTTCTTCCACTTGCCCTTGGTGGCCTTGCCGAACTTCGCACGGAGCAGCCACAGGACGATGACGAGCGCGGTGACGACGAGGGCGCCGTACCCGTCAAGGCTGGGGGCGCTGCCGGTGGCGACGGTGGGAGCACTCTGGCCGGTCATCCAGGACATGACGGTGCCGCCGATTCCGTTGCCGCCCCACCGCAGGACACCGGCGCCGGCGCCGAGGAGACCAGCGGGACAGGCGACCGCAAGCGTTCCGAACGCCACGCCGAACCAGAACGGAATGAGCGCCTGGGGGTCGCGGGCCTTGGCGCCGCCCTCGGCCGGGGCACCCTTCTTGCCCCCTCCCCCGGAGGCGGTGGCGCCGCGCCACCAGGTGACGTGCTCGGCTGCGAGGAGGGCCAGGCCGACGGCAAGGCCGGCGGAGGTGATGGTGGCCGAGGACATGCCGCCGAGTCCGGCGGCGAGGGTGGCGCTCATGGGCGTACTCCGGTGATGAGGTAGGTGATCGTGGTGACGGGGAGCGCGATGGCGGGGCCGAGGATCGTGGTCCAGAGAGCGGTCCGGGCGAGGAAGGCCCGGATCTTCGGGTGCCAGAGGTCTGGGTCCGCTCCGGCGGCGGCGATGCGGTAGATGTTGTCGGCGAAGGCGGCGACTCCGAACGGAACGGCGGCGATCGTCCAACTGCCCGCGAGGGACTCGCTGTCGCGGACGAGTCGGAGAATGTCGCTCCAGACGCCGACGGCGGGGAGTGAGCAGATGATGCAGGCGAGGTTGTAGCCGGGGCGGAAGCGAATCCACCACCCGGGGCCGACCCCCGGCTCTGGCTCCGCGGGGAGCCAGGCGGCCGGGTCGATGTGGATGGTGATGTCGATCGGCGGTGGCACGGCCACGGGCGCCGGCGGCGGGGGCCGACGCCACCACTCGCCTCCGGGGGTCGGAATCGGCGGGAAGAGCGGCGGCGCCGGGGGCAGGGGCGGCGGCGGGATGCTGCCTCCGGGGAGCGGGGCCCCGGCCGGGATGATCCGGCTCGGGGTGATGGGCTCGGGCATGTGGGTCCTCAGTGGATGAGGGCGGCGCCGAGGGCCGCGAGGGTGAGCACGAGGGCGAGGGTGGTGAGGATGCGGGGCATCTCGTGGGCGACGAGCGCGGCGAGGATGCCCCCGGAGCCGATGGCGGCCCCCGCGAAGAAGAGGAGGGCAGTCATGCCGGGCGCCGGGCTTCGCGGAGGTACCGCTTCGCGGTGGCGGGGCTGACGCCGAGCCGTTCGGTGATCTGCTTGCTGGTGAGTCCGGGGTGCTGAGCCAGGAGCTCAGCGACCCGCTCAACGGCCTGAGCCCGCTGAGCCGACTGGGCCGTGGGGGCGGTCAGCGGCGCGGTGAAGCCGAAGGGCTGGGCCGTGGGCTGAGCCGGACGGTGAGCCGTGGGCTCAGGGGTGTTGATCTGCGTGAACGAGTGCAGCAGGTGTTCCCGCTCGCCCTCGGGCTCAGCGGGCTCGGCCAGGACGTGAGCCCTGGGCTCAGCCGGGCTCAGCGCGGCGAGCTCCAGCGGGCGGCGGCGGGCGAGTTCGCGGCGCTTGTCGAGGCGGCTGAGCTCGATGCCGAAATCTTGATCGACCTCGGCGAGCTGCCTCTCGGCGAGCATCTCGCGGCGGCGGAGCTCCACACGGTGCCGGGCCTCCTCGAACAGGAGGCTGCGCTCCATCTTCGCGAGGAGCGCGTTCTCGTCGTCGGTGAGGGCGGCCGGGTCGCGCAGGTCGGTGAGCGCGAGCATCCACACGACCTTCGCCCCGAGAGGGAGGAGCGGCCCGGCGACGGCCATGGCGAGCGAGTGCGCGTCGAGTCCGTGCCAGACGAGGAGCCCGGCGACCGCGGCAAGCGCGGCCCAGCCGATCGCGGGGACGGACCAGCCACGCCCGGCGACGCGGAGCCCGCGGGCCTCGGCGGCGATGACGGACGCCCAGACGATGTCGGCGCCAGCGGCGACGGTGAGGCCGATGGCCCCGGTGCCGAGGAGGTCGACGAGCGACCACGTGGTCCAGGCGAGCGATGCGGCGGAGAGGACGACCGCCGGGATGACGAGAGGCGACTTCATCGACCGGCCTCCCGTCCGGTGGACGGGGCGACGAACCGCTTGGCGTTCTCGTCGAACCGGGCGCGGAAGGTGGCGGCGGCGGCGTAGTCGGCGCGGCAGGCGTCGACGGTCGCGGGCTCGGAGAGGGGAACCCGGGTCAGGGGGGCGCGCACGGGGGCGGGCATGAAATGATCGGCCATGGCCGATGCCTCCTGCTCTGATCAGGATGGTGGTCGGTCTGGGCCGGGCGACGCGCGCGCCCTCAGGTGTTCCACCACCTGGGGAGCTGTCGTCCGGCCCGCTTCTATGTGGTTGTCGGGCCAGGCCCGTTCTTCTTGATCGCCTTGTCGATGGCGTTCCAGCTCTTCCCCAGGTCCCTGGCCACGTCGGCCACGGTCCCGAGTTCGGCTACGCCGTCGAGCAGGGCGAGCGCTCTTCGTTTGGCGGAGTCGGAGACGAGGCGTTGCAGCTGTTCCACCAGCTGGTCCTCCCCGCGGACCCGTTCCCGCCATGGGATCGCGTTCACAGGAGACATTGTATCCAACCCAGGGTTAGATGGTCAAGGCTTACGCCACCTTCGCGTCCTCGTCGATGAGCACCTTCAGCCCGACCCACGTGGCTGGCGGGTAGGTGCAGCCGCACCACGAGCACGTCACCACCCGCTCGCCGTGGCCGAGCCGGAGGGCCGCACCGCAGACCGTCCCGTCCTCGTGGACCGCCGGGCAGGCACCGATCCGCGTCCCGCGCTCGCTGGCCGAGCTCGGGCTGATGACCGACCTGACGTCGCGGGCCAGATCACGGATCTCCCCAGCGAACACCCCAGCCTGCGGCCAGGACACCGCGATCCACGGCATGTGCCCGATCAGCTCGGCGGTGGCCCGCTGCACCCGCCCGGTGGCGGACCCGTCACGGCCCCGGGGCGGCCGGGCACGCTCCTCGCGGACCGCGTCGACCCAGGACTCCAGCGGGGCGAGCATCCCGTCGGCGAGACGGAGGTCGAGAACGTCCTCGCGGACCGGCAGCGGCGGCCAGGTCGGCTTCGGCCCGCGGACACCGAGCGCGCTCCCCCCGGACGGGGCGAGGACGTCCTCCAGCGCCGTGTACAGCTCGGGCAGGCACTGGAGCCGCACCAGGGTCGCGCGGGCGCACACGGGGCAGAGCTGGCCGCCCTGGGCGTCGCGGTCGGTGCAGTGGAGGCAGAGGGTGACGGTCACAGCGGGCTCCAGGATCGTGCGGTGGGACGGGGTGGTGGTGCCGGCCGGGACGAAGGCGGTGGTCGTCCCGGCTGGCGGGTGGGTCAGGCGCGGGGCGGGGTCAGGGCGGCCCGGAGGAGGTAGTCGCAGCAGGTGCCGATCGGCCCGCGGTCGAGGAGTCGGCGCACCCGGGTGACCGTGACCTCGGCGTCGGACAGCAGGTTCGGCAGCCCCTCGGTGAGGTCGCGGAGCCTTGCGTACTTCTCGTCCGTGGTGTGCCCGTCCCACACGGGGTCGGTGTCGGCCGTGGCCCGGACGTGCGCGAAGAGGTCCATGTCCCTCTCGGCGATGTGCCACGTCATCTGCCCTGCGGGCGTCTCGACGGTGAGCACCGCGTACTCGGGCGCCGCCGGGTCGGTGTGGCCGATGTGCGATGGGTGGAGTGCGGCGAGGTGTGCGACGAGGTGCGCGCGCTCGCGGTAGACGGCGTCTGTCGCAGCCTCCACCTCGTTGGCGTGTTCGAGGGCGCCGACGTAGGCGCGCTTGTTGCTCTGGCAGACCGCGGTGAGGGTGTCGATCCGGTCGTACAGCGCGTCGAGTTGGTCGCTGGTGAGGTCGTCGAGCTTGATTCGCTCGGGCGTGGTGGTCATCGGGAATCCCTTCGGTCTGGCACGGTCTGTCCGCCGTGCCCGCCGCTCCTCCCCGGCCAGCAGGGTTACGAGGACCGTCAGGCCGGCGAGGAGGGCGAGCACCGGGGCGAGGCGGAGCAGGGTCACGCGGGGTCGTGGGACTCGTCGGTCATGCAGGCGATGCACGGGGCCGGGGAGCGGTCGGGGGCCAGGGGCGGCTCCTCGGCGGTGGCGTCCGGCACGGTGGGCTCAACGGTGGTCGTGACGACCTGGCGCACGACTCGGATCGCCGCCGCAGGCCGGGTCTTTCGGAACTTGGCCGCCAGCTTGTGCGCGGCTTCGCTCGTGTTGTGGTGGCCCCACTCGACCCAGCCGGTATCGCCGTCGCACTGCGCCTCAACGGTCCAGATCAGTGAGGTCGGGTACGGCACGGCCACGGGCTGCGCGGCCACCACCGCCTCGTCCTCGCCGAGGACCCGCTGGGCCACCGCGAGTGCGCGCACCACGTGCGTCGGGTGCGTGGGCCCTGGCGTGCAGTAATCGGCACTGGTCTCCAGCCAGTCGGCGAGGGCGAGACCGACCGTCGGGTCCATGGTCGCGGCGTACTCGGCGTGCTGGGTGCGCATGCGGACGGGGCGTCGCATGTCGCCGCCGTGCAGCAGGCGCGGCGAGGCGACGACCCGCCCGTCGTCCAGGGTCTGGACGTCCCCGTGCAGCGAGCTGTACCCGCTGTGCAGGGGCGTGGTGCTCCACCGGGTGGTCGGCGTGCCGTCGGTGTCGGTGGACGCGGCGGTGGCGAGGCCGCGCAGCTTCGTGGCGGCGGCGCGCAGGGTGTCAGAGGGTGTGCTGGTCATGTGGTCCTCCGGGTGGTGTGGTGGGATGTGGGTGGGCGGCCGGCCCGCGCGTCGTAAGCGCGCGGGGCGGCCGTGCTTCGTGTCACGGGGTGGTGGTCAGTGCGGCCGTGGGCATGGGCACCCCCCGGTCGCGGCGGACAGGATGCGCGCGGCGAGCAACGGCGGGACGGCGTTGCCGATCTGCTCGAACTGCTTGGTCTTCGTGCCCTGCCACGGGTAGTCCGCGGGGAAGGACTGGAGCACGGCGGCTTCGGCCTGGGTGATGCGGACGGTCTCCGGGCTGCCGTACTGCGCCTCGACGCCCGGGACCCAAGCGCACAGGTCGGCGCGGCTGGTCATCGTGACCGCAGGTTCGTCAGCCCGACGTTCGGCCCGACCCTCGCCACCAACGGACTGGCCGGAGCGCAACACCCACTCGACGCGGGCCGAGTTGTTCCCGAACGCCATGGTGGGCGCGGGCTCGCTGCTGCTGCGGACGGCGGCGTTCGGCTGGTTCCCGTTGCGGAGCACCCACGACCGGGTGGACTTGACGAGGGTCTGCGACGGCCCGTCAGCCGAGAACTCGTTGCCGCCGGGCGTCTGCCTGTCGCCGCGGGTGTTGACCGTCTGGCCGGCCGTCCACCCGAGCGCCTCGGCCATGGACACCCAGCCGGGCAGGCTGTCTCCGAAGAGGTCTTCGCCGCCCGGGTGCTGGGTGTGCGTCGGCGCCGGTGCGGTGACCTCCCGGATCCGGGACGCGATGAGGATGGCCCGGCGCCGGGTCTGCGGCACCCCGTAGTCGGCGGCGTTGAGGATGCCGACCCACACGCTGTAGCCCCAGGCGCGGAGGATCTGCGCGTACTGCCGCCACAGCGGCAGGACGTCGGGCACTTCCTCCATGCAGATGGTCTCGGGCCGCAGGTCGTGGTGCCAGCGCATCGGCTCGGCGGCGAGCAGCGACCGCGGGTCCCGGCACGCGGTGAGGAGCGCGGCCCGGGTGTCCCGTCCGCGGGCGAGGTCTTCGACGGCCTGGTGGACGAGCGGCTGGTCGACGAGACCCAGCCCCTTGCCGGCGCGCGACCACGCCTGGCACGGCGGGCTGTCGACCTTCACCTTGACGCGGCCGACGAGCGGGGCGGTGGGCATCGTGGCGACGTCGCACCGGACCACGGTGTGCCCGGCCGCCTTCGCGGTGGCGCAGGCGGCGGCGTCCCACTCCATGCCGACCGCCCGGGTGGTGAGGCCGAGCAGTCTCCGGCCTTCGGCCCAGCCGCCGGGGCCGTGGAAGCCCTCGACGACCAGGTCGGCGGTCACGGGCGCGGTGAGCTGCCCGGGGATCGTGGGCACCGGCGGTCGGTCGAGGAGCTGCCGGGCCCGGTCGAGTGCAGTCGTCACGCGGCCGTCCTCCAGCCACGCGCGATCCGGGCCCGCTCGCGGGGCGTGCACCCGCCGACGACGCCGTGGCGGTTGTCGGCGCAGGCGTTGCCCTCGGTGGCGAGTGCCTCGGCGAGGCAGGCCCGGCGCACCGGGCAGCCGAGGCAGATCTGCTTCGCGGCACGGACCTTGTCGCCCTCGCCCCGCTCGGGGAAGAAGATCTCCGGGTCGGTCTGGGCGCAGATCGCCTGCGCGTCGATGTCGGGGCTCATGACGCGATCACCCGGTCCGCCCACTGGAACGCGGCGTGACGCTCGGGCGTCAACTCCTCGATGTGAAGGACAATCTGCCCCCCGCGCACTACCGGGCCGAGGCGCATGTCCGGGCCGACGAGGTGAAGGTGGTCGTCGTCCTCCAGCACCCCAGCGTCAACGAGCCCGTCGACCGCGGCCTTGAACGACGGGTACCAGTTCGCCGGGTCGGCGCGCCGGCGGGTCGCCGGGTGGATGATCCCGAGGATGTACGCGTGGTCCAGTACGGGCCCCGGGTTGGCTGCGGCGAGCGCGGCTCGCATCGCGGGGTTCTCGCTGCACTGGAGCATGGCGGCGCCCCGCAGCGCCTTGACGTACTCGGCCTTGGGCCGGTGGTGGAGCTTCTCGTTGACGTTGAGGAGCCGCATCCCCGTGGGGAGGGCGATGGTGAAGCGGCGAGGAATCACAGGAGCCTCTCTTGCACTGGTTGTGGTGGGCACGTGTGGTCGGCGAGGACGGGGCACTTTGGTGGTCCGGCGCGGATCGCGGTGGCTCCGCGCCAGGTGATGCGCTGGGCGCCCAGGCCCGTGGTGATCAGGTGCCAGGTGAGCCCGCCGGCGGCCCGGACGGCCTGCTCGGTGGCTGCGGTGACCGGGTTCGGATCCGCCACCACGTCGAGCGCGGCAACCCGGCCGGCCCGCGCGGTGAGCACGTTGGCGCCGCAGACGCGGCAGGTGCCCGGTTTCGCGTGGTCGGCGGACGCGGCGAGGCGCGCGGCGACGGCCGGGTGGAGGTGGCGGTCGGTCATCGCGCACCGCCATGGGGCAGTTCCGTTGCAGTGCCGTTGATGGAACTGCCGTTTCCGCAGGTCACCTTGGGTGGCAGTTCCATCAGTGCCGTTAGGGCCGGTTTCTCGGCATTGTGCTTCTTGCGTGCGCACGGAGCTGGATAGCCCGTTTCAACGGCACTGATGGAACTGACCGCCTGTGAGCTGCGGTGATGCTGGTTTTCAACGGCACTTTCAACGGCACTGCAACGGAACTCCAACGGAACTTTGATCATGCTCATTCGTCGTCCCACCGATCGTCAGCCGCCGGGATGAGGGCGACGTTGGCGTACGAGTAGGTGCCGTTGGAGCCCTTGCGAACAATGCCGAAGCGGTCCTTCAGCTCGCGGCCAAGCTGCCGTGCCACGAGAGGTTCCTCGCCCTCGTTGCGGCACCACTTCTCGTACGCACCGCGGAACACCTCGGTGACGGTGCGGACCTGGAGGCCGCCGCCAACGTGGCACGCCTCCTCCAGGAAGCGGGCCAGCGCGTCTTCCTCGGCCGCGTACTGGGCGGTTGCGGCCTTCACGGACTCCGGGTCGTTGAGGCCGTCGCGGAACACGGCGACCGCCCCGGCGACGACCCAGGCGAGGATGCCGGGCCCCTCTTCGGAGATGAGAAGGAGGTCGAGGTCCTCGATGACCTTCTCCGGGGTGCGGACGAACGGCATGAGGCGAAGGCGCCGCCAGAAGCTCTTCCCGCCGGCGGAGACGCGCGGCTGGTGGTTGCCCATCAGCCAGAGCTTGTGCGTCGGTTCGAACGTGAAGTGGTCCTGGCGCATGAACCGTGCGGTGAGCCCGTCGCCGCCGGTGAGCTCCTTCACCTTCGCCTCGTCGAACTTCGCCTCCTGGTTGACCTCGGACGCGATGACGAGGCGGAGCCCGTGGAGTCGGGCGATCTCGGTCTCGTGGCGCTGTGCCCCGGCCATGAGGAACGCGTTCGGTGCGGTGGCCGCGTAGTCGCCGAGGAGCGACCGGAGGACGTTGAGGAAGACGCCCTTGCCGTTGCCGCCGCCGCCGTGGAGGAAGGGGAGGACGTGCCACTTCACGCTGCCCGAGGCGGAGTATCCGGCCATGCGCTGGACGTACTTCAGCAGCTCGGTGTCGCCGCCGAAGGTCTGGGCGAGGAAGGCGTCCCACTTCGGGGTGGGCAGTTCCTTGTCCGGGGCGACGGCGGTGGAGCGGGTGTGCATCTGCGTCGGGTCGGGCGCGACCATGTCCCCAGTGGCCAGGTCGACGGCGCCGCTCGGGGTGTTAAGGAGCATGCGGTGCGCGTCGAGGTCGGCCGCGTGCGCGACGATCCGCGGGTCGGTCTGGGCCATGGACACCATGGCGGAGATCCCGGCGGTGGACAGCGACCGTGCCCGGTGCTTCGCTTCGCCTTCCCCGTTGGGCAGGGCGCGGGCGATGGCCCGGGACATCTCGCGTACGGTCCCCGCGTCGTCCCATGCCCAGCGGTGCCCGTCCCAGCGGAGCCACTTCCCGCGCTGCGGGACGTAGCGGATCTCGTGCTCGTGGGTATCAACGAGGCGGAGAGCGTTCCCGTCATCGGTCCGGGTGTACGTGTCGGGGCCGGGCTGCCCGGTCGCGGTCGGGTGCTCCAGCACGGCGAGTGCCGCGGTGCCGTCGGTGGCCGGCGGGCGCGGGGCAGGCACTGCGGCGAGGTGGCGCACAGGTTCCGGGGCGCGTTCGCCGTAGCCGCGGTGGCGGAGTTCGCGCGCGGCGGCCGAGTGGTCGCCACTGTGGTTGAGGAGGGTGTAGGCGCCGAACTTGGTGTAGGGCTTCTCGGCGACGAACTCGGTGCTCGTGGTGAAGACGTACAGCCGGTCGCGGTCCATGGCCCGGCCCGTGGTGGCGGAGGGTTCCCGGCCGTCCTTCCCGGGGCGCTGCCAGTAGGACGTTTGCCCGGAGACGAACATGCGCTTCCATCCGTGCGGGGTGAGGATGTCGGCCCAGCTGGTGCGCTGCTCGAAGTCGTCCCCCGGGGTGAGCCCGCCTGCGGGGCGGTCGCCACTGGAGAAGAGGAACGCGGTCGCCGCGTCGGTGTCCGGGTGCTGCGGCGCGGGCGGCGCCATCGGCTCGTCCACGGGGATCTGGTCGAGCATGCGGCACACCGTGTGGAGTGCCCGGTGCTCGTCCAGGGTGATCGTGGGGATGGTTGCGGGTCCCCCGGTGAGGAGTTCGTACGGGCGCCCGGTCGGGTGGACCGGCCCGTGCGACGGCGAGGTGACGACGAAGCCGCCTTCGCCTCGGGTCTCGATCAACGGGAGCGGGAACTTCTTGTCCGGGTGCTGGGCGATGACGGTGCGCTGGTCGTCCCGCAGCTCGTCCTCGCGGGTCAGCCGCGAGGCCAGCTTCGTGTTCCCCGGGACGACGCCACTCTCGACGCGGTAGTGCAGGTGGAGGCCGCCGCTCGGGGACCGGTCCATCCACCCGGTGGAGATGCGCTGCCACAGGTTGCCGAGCCCGGACCCGGTGAGGATCTCGACCAGCTCGTCGAGGACGCCCTCGTCGACGGCGCGGCCTTCGAGCTCCAGCATTTCGAGTCCGCCGGAGATGGCACCGCAGATGATCCCCACCCCGGGGGGCTGGTGAGCGAAGGTCGCGCGGAGCTGGGCCTCGGTGGCGCGCTGGGCCTGGAACTGCTTCCAGTCGCCCACCGGGCGCTTGCTGCCGTCCGCCCGCACGCCGACGACGGAGCAGCCAGCAGCGCCAAGGGCGAGGGCCGTGTCCAGCGTGTTCAATGTCGCTCCTTGCAGAGGGCTTGGGAGGTTGGTTCTGAGTGCCCGCCAGCGGGGTTGCACCGCTGGCCCCGGCGTGGTCACCGGTCGGGCAGGGTGGGTCAGCGCTTGGCAAGGCCAGCTCTGACGGCGGCCTGGATTTGCTCGCTGACGATGGTGCCGATCTGGCCACTGACGAGGTCGCGAGCGGTCTTGACGGCGTCGACGATCTGCGTGTCGAAGGCGTTCTTCACTTCGGCCCGGACGGTCTGCTGGAGAACGGTGCCCTGCTCGCTCCGGTACCTGTCGGCGGGCTGGGTCATGATCTTGCGTGCCTCTTCGACGATCACCTCGGAGAGCGTTGTCTCCTGGCCGGTGGCCTCGCCGTAGTGGTTCGTCTTCTTGATGGGCCGGTTGATTGCCTCGTCGATGGCGGGGCGGACCGCAGCCCGGATTTCCTCGTCTCGAATCTGCGTGATGCGGTCACGGAGGCTGGGCCACCGCTCGTCTTGAACCAGCTTGGTGACGATGCGTTCGGCAACCAGGTCTGCCACGG
This sequence comes from Streptomyces sp. NPDC060184, assembly GCF_042728795.1. NCBI lineage: Bacteria > Bacillati > Actinomycetota > Actinomycetes > Kitasatosporales > Streptomycetaceae > Streptomyces > Streptomyces sp. NPDC060184. The sequence goes on along the minus strand of NZ_JBHWYX010000021.1, from coordinate 48,779 downwards.
TCTTTCCGCCGCCGTCGGAGTACGGTTCGCCGTCCTCGTCGAAGCTGACGATCTCGCCAACGATGGTCGAGAGGGTGATCTCGTCGACCTGGACCTCGATGTTCACTGAAGCTCCTGAGTGGGTGTGGCTTGGGCCGCCTGCCGCCGCGGGCGAGGGGTGTCTCGCGGCGGCAGGCGGGGATGGTGGGGAGGCGGGGCGACGGTCAGAACGGCGGGGCCTCGACCGGGGCGGCGGTGGCGCTCGCGGCGCTTGCCGCGGCCTGCTGCTGGAGGAGCGCCTGCTGCGCCGGGGTGGGCTGCGGGGTCGGTGCGGCGGTGGGCGCCGCCTGCGTGGCCCACGGGTCGGGCACCGAGGGGGCGCTGCCCGCCGGGCTGCCGAGAAAGGCGTTCGCCGGGCTGGCCGCGGTGTACCGCGCGCTGTACTGCTTGGGCGCGTTGAATCCGCGCTGGGTGACCTGCCCGTCGTGGGTGTAGGCGACTTCGAGGACGCCGCCGACCTGGAGTCCCGGGGCGCCGGCGGCGCGGACCGCGTCGGCGATGGCGTTCTTCATCTGCCCCTTGACGAAGAGGCGCCGCTTCCCGTCGTCGTCCGGGTTGCCCGGGTCGCGCTGCTCGGTCTGGACGGTGACGACCATCTGCATCATCGGGTTGCCGTCGGACCAGAACTTGGGCGACCCGTCCTTGAGGTCGCGCTGCTGCTGGACCACCGGGGTCTCGGTGATGGTGCCGCCGACGATGGTCCCGGGCGTGGGGAACGCGGCGGACGGGGCGCCGCCTCCGCCCATGAGGAAGTCGTTGGCGCTGGGCGGGGTGGGGCTGGTCATGGTGTCTCCTGGTTCAGGCGATGAGGGAGTGGAGTGAGGCGCCCGCGTTGGGCGAGACCGCCCCGGGGCAGCCGATGGACAGGTCGGTGGAGCCGGGTGCCAGCCACGGGCAGAAGCGGCAGTTCGGCCGGTCGGGAATCGGGATCTCGTCCCAGGTCTCGGGGTGCATCTCCGGGTCGAGGTCGAGCACGCGGTCGCGGATGCGGTCGAGCCGGGTGAGCGCGGTCTCGGCGATGGTCCGGTCGTACGGCTCGGACCAGACGTGGACGCGGAGTTCGTGGTGTCGGGCGATGAAGACGACGACGACGCGGTGGACTTCCTCGCCTGCGTTTTCCTGGCCCATGCCGTACAGGTGGGCCTGGACGCGGTACTTCTCGCCGGGGCCCTGCGTGCGGTACTTGTCGTGGGAGGAGATCCCGACGAGCTTCCAGTCGAGGTTGTCGTGACGCAGCCGGTCGAACAGGTCGGAACTCCCGGCCAGGCGCGCCGCGTCGTACGGGCTGTCGCGCACGGTGACGCGTTCCTCGATGCGGTAGCGCGGGGTGCCGTCCGGTGTCGGCGCCTGCCGCGCTTCGAACTTCTCGGCCATCCACAGGTGGAAACCCGTGCCGATGATCGCCGCGATCGGGTCGCGGTTGGTGTTCGTCTCGGGCCAGTCGAGGATCTTGTAGCTGAGCTGCCGTTCGCACGGCTCGCCAACCTCGCTGGGCCCGATCGCCTTCTGCTGCGACCGCCCGGCGTTCTTGTCCGCGTCGATGATGAACTGGCCGAGCTGCTCGGCCATCCGCTGGGAGTACTCGTCGTTCCCGGTGGCGATCACGCGACGTACTCCTTGCGCGTGTCGGCGCGCCGGGACTGCCAGTTCGCGCCCTCGTCGAGCGCGGGGACGTCGAGCCCGACCGCGTTGTCGTACGCCGCCTGAAGCGTGGCGAGCTGGGCCCGGAGCCCCGCGTTCTCGGCGCGCTCCCGGGCGCAGGCCCGGATCATGCGGTGGAGGCGGACGGAGACCCGGCCCAGGGCGAGGACGGTGTGCGCGTGGGCGCCGGTCGTCATCAGGGCGCGCTGTCCGAGCCGGTCGGCCAACTCCGCGTGGTGGCGGCTGCTGTACCGCAGGCCCCGGGCGTCGTCCTCCAGCTCGGTGATCCGCTCGGCGCGCTTCGCGGCGAGCGCCTCCAGTTCGGTGATGCGCTGGCTCTTCTGTCCGAACATCAGATGGCTCCGATCGTGTGCGCGGCGGCGGTGAGGATCCCCGCCCACATGGCGAGGCTGATGGGGAGGGCGATGAGGCATCCGACTCCGGCCGGCGGCGCCTGGTCGAAGGACGACCGGTCCTGGAGTTCGCGCTGGCTGTGGCCGATCCCGTCGGCCCGCGGGCGGCGGTGCTCGCCGCCGAAGACGCTGCGGTCAGCCACGGTGGGCACCGCCGATCAGCTGGGCGAGCTGGATGATCCGGGCCACCGGGTGGTGGTCGTCGAGGACGGCGACGACCAGCGCGGCGCAGCAGCCGTACGCGGTGAGCGAGGCACCCGTGATGAAGAGGACCGTGTTCACGAGGTCACCTCGGTGTCCATCTCGCCGGAGCACGAACCCTGGTGGGCGATGCGCCGGTTGCAGGTGAACGGGGACTCGTCGCGGCCGAGGTCGGCGCCGCAGAACCGGTACTCGGGCTGCGCGCTGGGCGCACTGCCCTGCGTCGGGTTGGCGGCGACGGTGCGGAGGGCGGTACACACCTGGTCGACCGGGAGGTACGCGCCGCCCAGCGACCTGGCCTTCGCGGTCAGCCGCTCGGCGAAGTCGACGAGTGCGGCCGACGCGGCGCCGGCCTGCGCCGCCTCCAGCTTGTCGACCTTGGCGCGCAGCGCCTGCACCTCGGCGACGAGTGCCGGCACATCGCTCCGGGCCGCGGCGACGAACTCGGCGTCGGCCCGGTCCTGGTCCATCTCCCCGGCGGAGCACGTCTCGCCGATCCAGACGGAGATCCCCGGCTCGTATTCGGCCCCCTGGTAGATCTCCCACGAGTCGGTGCACCACGGGCCCGGGGTCGCCGCGTTGGCGCGGTCGAGGATCTCGTCGAGGCGCTGGTCGTCCATCGGGTGGGTGGTGGGCGCGGTGAGTTCGGCGAGCAGATGCTCGGTCTCGCCCGGGGTGCGGCCCGTGGCGAGGAGCGCGCGGCGCACGGTGTCGGTGGCGCTCATGCGGCACCGCCCTCGGCGACCTGAAGCGCCTCCAGCGTGAAGGACCCGGCGTTCCGGAACCCGGCGTAGATGGAGCCGGTCATGGTCTCCAGGTCGATGACGACCTCGACATCGTCGGACAGCAGGTACGAGCGGATGTCCTTCGCGATGTACGTGAGGAGACTGTCGGCGGTGACCGTCCACAGCGTGAGCGGGGCCGGGGCCGGGCTGCCGTCTCGTCCGCCGTGGTGGCCGACGCGGATGTAGGTGACGCGGTACTTCGTCTGCGTGGCTCCGGGCGCGGCGGCCATCTCGTCGAGAGTCGGCGTGATGATCTCCGCCTCCGCGTCGCGGGGCTCGTGGCGGCCGGCCTGCCAGTCCGGGCCGAGTGCGCGCTGGATGCTGCGCCTGGATTCGGCGAACACCTCGTCGTGGGTGGTGGGGGTAGGGTCGTTGGACACGGTGGTCCTCATTTCGTTCGTGTTGGGGTACTGCCGGCAGGGGCTGCATCGGACCTGGCCGTCCGGGCGGCCCCGTTTTTCGTGGAGTCGGTCAGGCGAGGGCGACGCGACCGGCGGTCCGGGCCTTCGCGGCGCGGGACTTGGCCGAGGCGAGCGCCATCCGCGAGAAGTGGGCCGACTTCAGGTGCTTCGCGACCCGGGCGATCTGCTCGTCCGTGGCGCCCGGGTGCAGCTCGCGGGCCTGCTGCTCAAACCGGGTGTCCGCCGCGGCTCGCGCCTTCGCCGTCCGCGACGCCGGGTCGAGCGTGTTCGCCCAGCTCGTCTGGACCGCGAGGCGTGCGCGGAGCGACCGCTGCTCCGGGGTGAGGGGGTCCATCGGTGCCGTCCTTTCGTGTGAGGGGATCGGAGTCCATGTCCATGGACATGGACGCAGGGTGTACGAGTGCGCGGGGCGCAAGCCCGTACGCCCTGGCGAGGGTTCGTGCTTCGTCTGCGGTGACGGTTGGCCGGTCCTCGTCTACGAGGGCCTGGATCTTGCTTTTGCTGAGCCCGGTTCGGTCGGCCAGCTCCCGTACGCTCCTCGGTTCCCCGTCGCGTGGGCTGTCGAGCAGCCGTCTGAGCAGGGCTCCGTTGTGCACTCGGTAGCGTCTGGCCACGATCCTCCGTCCGGTGTCCACGTTTCTGGACGGGTTCAGCATGGCACTTAGAACAGCGCTTGTCCACTTTCCTGGACGAGCATCCAGGGGAAAGTTGCGCCAAAGAGTTCGCGCCCGGTAGCGAGGCGTGTCCATGGTCGTGGACAATGCTGTCCACGGGGGAGGGTTGCCTTACCCGTGCCTGACTTGGCTTTTCCATCAGGCAGAGCGGGCGCAACGTGGACACGTGGATGCGAAAGGGCTCAAAAATGCCGGATCAGACTGAAGCGCTCACGCGCCTCGTGCAGGAGCACGTGGGCGAGGGGCGCGACCTCACGATCCGCGCCTTCGCCCAGCAAGCCGTGGACCCCGAGACCGGGACGACGGTGTCGAAGAGCACCGCAGGGAACCTGGTGACGGGGCACCGCATCAAGATCACGCCAGAGGTTCTGCGCGCCATCGCCGCCGGCCTCGGCGTGCCCGTCGCCGACGTGCAGGCGGCGGCGATGGCTCAGTACGTCGGAGTCGTCGTTGACGACCCGTTCGGCGTGCCGCCAGGTGACGACGACGCGGTGGTCCGGGTCGCGCACAGCAGTAGACGCCAGGGCGAGGACATGCCTACAGTCCGGGCGTTCGTTGAGCGTTCTCATACCTCTCAGTAACATTCGCACGCGTTTTCGCCACCGTGGCGGGTTTCGGATGCACTCGTTTAGGTGACGCCAATAGAGCAGGTATGAGCGTAGAGTGACACGACCTCGTGCGATTCGAACGTGCGTGCGGCATATGCATGCATGGGAATGGGGGTCGGATGACAAGGGGACCGCGCGTGCACGTGAGCGCCATGGACCTACGCGGCGAGGCACCCGTCGCCCTTCGAGACAGCCTCACCTCCTACGACCTGGCCATCGACTTCTCGTGGCCACCTGAGCGCATCGCCGAGGCGCTGACCGAGCTCTTCCAAGAGGGCGTCGACTCGAACCGGTGGAGCCGCGCGCGTCCGGGCGAGCACATGCGGCCCGACGACGAACCGCCCTCTGCTGCCGCCGCACCTCACCCGGACGGCGAGCACCGCCTTACAGGCGGTCTCCCGGGCTGAGTTTCCGGTGCTGTTCCCGGGCCCGCTCCGCACCGGCGGAGCGGGCGTACCGGTCGACCATGGACCGCGACTTCCACCCGGTGATCCGCATCAGGTCGGTCTCCGTCCCGCCGGCCGCGAGCCACATGTGCGCGAACGTGTGCCGGAACTGGTGCGGGTGGATGCGCCCCAGCCCGCAGGCTTCCGAGCGGCGGGCGAGTAGCTTCCCTGCGCCGGACACGGTGAGCGGCTTCTTCGTTTTCTGCCCGATCCACAGGTGGTCCACGGTCTTGCCGTACGGGTGCCGGGCGCGGGTCCGGAGGTACCGGTCGACGGCCTGCGCGGTCTTCGTGCCGAAGGGCACTGCGCGCCCGCGACGCCCCTTGCCCATGACGTGCATCACCTGCATGTCCAGGTCGACGTCGTCGAGGACGCGCTCGACAACCTCGGAGAGCCGGACGCCTGAGTCGAGCCACAGCATGATCATCGCCCGGTCGCGCACCTCAGCGAACTCCCGGCCGGTCACGCTCTTCAGCAATAGCTGGAGCTGGTCCGTGGTGAGAATCGGCACCTCGGGCACCTCGACCTGGGGCGCCTTGACGCCCTCGGCGGGGGACCGCTCCAGCTCCCCCTCGGCGATCAGCCACTTCAGCCACGCCTGGATCCCGAGGAACCGGGAGCGTGCGGAGGAGGCTGAGGTCCGGGCGATCTCGTGAACGATGAACGCTTGGACGTGCGCGCGCGTGATGTCGAGGACATCGTCGACCGCAACCGGGGGCGGTGCGTCGGAGTCTTTCGCGGGGGGCGGGGGATCAGTGAGATAGTCGGCGAACAGATTCGCGGAGAAGAGGTAGGCGCGGATGGTCTCGGGCGATTTGTTGTCGGAGCGGAGTGATAGCTCCCACGACCGGAGGAGGAGGGTGAATGGCCCCCGTGCGGTGTCCATGCCTCCAAGAATTTATCCGCCCTATGAGCGCTGTACAACCGCTTTGAAGAAGTCTGTAGGGTCGAAACACCAGGTCACCGACTTGATTGAGGTGCAGCCGTGCGGCCGGTAGGCAGCAAGTACCTGCTCGAAGAGCCCCTCGGACGCGGCGCCACGGGCACCGTCTGGCGAGCCCGCCAGCGGGAGACCGCGGGGGCCGAGGCGGCCGTCGCGGGGCAGCCCGGGGAGACCGTGGCGATCAAGGTCCTCAAGGAGGAGCTCGCCAACGACGCCGATGTGGTGATGCGGTTCCTGCGGGAGCGCTCCGTGCTGCTCCGGCTCACCCACGAGAACATCGTGCGCACCCGCGACCTGGTGGTCGAAGGGGATCTCCTCGCCCTGGTCATGGACCTCATCGACGGCCCCGACCTGCACCGCTACCTCCGGGAGAACGGCCCGCTGACCCCGGTCGCCGCCGCCCTGCTCACCGCGCAGATCGCCGACGCGCTCGCCGCCAGCCACGCCGACGGGGTCGTCCACCGCGACCTGAAGCCCGCCAACGTCCTGCTCGACGAACGCGACGGCACCATGCGCCCGATGCTCACCGACTTCGGCATCGCCCGGCTCGCCGACTCCCCGGGGCTGACCCGCACCCACGAGTTCGTCGGCACACCCGCGTACGTGGCCCCCGAGTCCGCCGAGGGCCGCCCGCAGACCTCCGCCGTCGACATCTACGGCGCCGGAATCCTGCTGTACGAGCTGGTCACCGGCCGCCCGCCGTTCGCCGGAGGCACCGCGCTCGAAGTGCTCCACCGCCACCTCAGCGAGGAGCCCCGCCGCCCCTCCACCGTCCCCGAACCCCTGTGGACGGTCATCGAGCGCTGCCTGAGCAAGGACCCCGACCGGCGGCCCAGCGCCGAGAACCTGGCCCGGGCGCTCCGTACCGTCGCCGCCGGTATCGGCGTGCACGCCAACTCCGCCCAGATCGCGGCAGCCGACGGTGTCGGCGCGCTGCTCGCCCCGGACCCGGCGCCCGCGCCCGTACCGGAGACGCCCGGCGCGGCCGACCCGACGCAGGTGCTGCCGAACTCCTCCGGCGGCCCCTTCGGCGCCGACGGGTACGACCCGAACGCCGCCACCAGCGTCCTGCAGCACGGGCAGTTCCCCGGCGGCCCGGGTGGCGCGGCCGACCCCACCGCCGTGCTGCCGCCCGTTCCGCAGCGCCCGGACGGGCCCCCGCAGCCGGACCCCGCGCACCCCTGGCAGTCCCAGCTCCAGGCCGCGCGCGACCGCAACGAACAGACCCAGGTCCAGTACCTCGACCCGGCCGATGACCCGCTCCGCCGCCGCCCCCAGCGCCAGCAGCCGCCGCAGCAGCCCCCGCAGCGGCAGCAGCCCCAGCAGCGCCCCCAGCACCAGCAGTACCCGCCGCAGCAGCAACAGCCGCAGCGCTACCAGCAGCAGCCCCAGCGGCAGGACTACCCGCAGCAGCAGGGATACCCGCCCCAGCAGTACGCCCCGCAGCAGCAGCCCCAGCGCCAGGCGTACGCGCCCCCGCAGCAGCCGCAGGCCCCCGCCCCGCGCGAACCGCGTCCGCCCCGGCAGCGCAGCGCCAACCCGATGAAGATCCCCGGGCTCGGCTGCCTCAAGGGCTGCCTGTTCACCGTGGTGCTGCTCATCGTCGCGGGCTGGCTCATCTGGGAGTTGACGCCGCTTCAGGACTGGGTCGACCAAGGCAAGGGGTACTGGGAGGCGATCGGCGACGCGATCGGCTCGGTGACCGACTGGGTCTCCGGCCTCGGCGGCGGCAGCGCCTGATCCGGCGCGCCCGAAACCGCCGGACCGGCGGGTCCGCGACGCCCGCGCGAGGCGTCCCCGACCCGCCGGACCGGGGCCGGTACCTTCTCCGTACCGTCCCCGCAGGTCCCCGTACCCTTCCCGCAGGTCTCCGCGTCGTCTCGGCCGCGTCTCCGCACCGCATCAACTCTGTACCTTTGTCGACTCCTTCGGGGCCCTAACCGCCGCATTTCGCCCCCGGAGGGGAGGGTTGGCGCCGTCCGGGGCACGCAACCCCCCGGTCGCCGCGTAACTTTGTCGACCGGGGTTCACCGCCAGCCGCTGAGGGAGCAGTCTTGGCACGGAATATCGGCAGCCGGTACACCGCCCACCAGATCCTGGGGCGCGGCAGCGCCGGAACGGTGTGGCTCGGCGAAGGGCCCGAGGGGCCCGTCGCCATCAAACTCCTCCGCGAGGACCTCGCGTCCGACCAGGAGCTCGTGGGCCGCTTCGTGCGGGAACGCACCGCGCTGCTCGGACTCGACCATCCGCACGTGGTGGCCGTCCACGACCTGGTCGTCGACGGCAACGACCTCGCCCTGGTCATGCGCCTGGTGCGCGGCACCGACCTGCGCACCCGGCTGGACCGCGAGCGCCGCCTCGCCCCCGAGGCCGCCGTCGCGATCGTCGCGGACGTCGCCGACGGCCTCGCCGCCGCGCACGCCGCCGGAGTGGTCCACCGGGACGTCAAGCCGGAGAACATCCTGCTCGACATGGAGGGCCCGCTCGGCCCCGGCGGCTCGCACCCCGCACTCCTCACCGACTTCGGTGTCGCCAAGCTCATCGACACCCCGCTGCGCACCCGCACCACCCGGATCATCGGCACGCCGGACTACCTGGCCCCCGAGATCGTCGAAGGGCTACCGCCGCGCGCCGCCGTCGACATCTACGCCCTCGCGACCGTCCTGTACGAGCTGCTCGCCGGGTTCACACCGTTCGGCGGCGGCCACCCGGGCGCGGTGCTGCGCCGGCACGTGACGGAGACCGTCGTCCCGCTCCCCGGCATCCCCGAGGAGCTGTGGCAGCTGCTCGTCCAGTGCCTGGCCAAGGCCCCCGCCTCCCGGCTGCGGGCGGGCGAGCTGGGCGGCCGGCTGCGGGAGCTGCTGCCGATGCTGGCGGGCATCGGCCCGCTGGAGGTGGACGAGCCCGGCGAAGAAGAAACGGAACTTCGTCCGGCCTACGACGAGCAGCAGTACACCCCCGCCGACGAGGAGCCGCGCCGCCGGGGCGCCGTACCGCTGGTCCCCGGCGCGACGCCCGACTCCAACCGGGACACCCACACCAGCATGCGGGTGCCCGCCCCGGACGAACTGGCCGGCGGCCCCCTCGGCACCGCCCGCGCCCCCAGGGCCCCCGGCCCGCGCCCCGGCTCGGCCCGGAACAAGTCCGCCGCCGTCCGCAAGCGCCGCCTCACCCTGGGCGCGGCCACCGTGGTGCTCGTCGCGGCGGTCGCGGTGGGCGGCTGGCTGGCCACCGGCGGCGACGACGCGGGCGCCACCCCGCAGGACAGCGGCAGCTCCGCCCCCGACACGCCCTGAGGCCGGCCGCCGGTCGGAGGGCCCCCGCACCGCCGGGCGGCCCTCCGACCGGCCGGACCGGGCTCCCCTGGGCAGGGTCCGGACCAGGGGATACGGCCCCGGAAGCCGGGGGAGGGCGAGCTTCACCCGTCCAGCCGTTACGCTGGACCCGTGGCAGTCGTCGATATTTCCGAAGAGCTGAAGTCCCTCTCGTCCACCATGGGGTCGATCGAGGCCGTCCTGGACCTGGACTCCCTGAGGGCGGACATCGCCGTGCTCGAGGAGCAGGCGGCGGCGCCGTCCCTCTGGGACGACCCGGAGGCGGCCCAGAAGATCACCAGCAAGCTTTCCCACCTCCAGGCCGAGGTCCGCAAGACCGAGACGCTGCGCGGTCGCATCGACGACCTCGCGGTGCTCTTCGAGCTCGCCCAGGACGAGGGCGACGCGGACACCCTCGCCGAGGCCGAGACCGAGCTGGAATCGGTCCGCAAGGCGCTCGACGAGATGGAGGTCCGCACCCTCCTGTCCGGCGAGTACGACGCCCGTGAGGCCCTGGTCACCATCCGCGCCGAGGCCGGTGGCGTCGACGCCGCCGACTTCGCCGAGAAGCTGCAGCGCATGTACCTGCGCTGGGCCGAGCGGCACAACTACAAGACCGAGGTCTACGAGACGGCGTACGCCGAAGAGGCCGGCATCAAGTCGACCACCTTCGCGATCGAGGTCCCGTACGCCTACGGCACGCTCTCCGTCGAGCAGGGCACCCACCGGCTCGTCCGGATCTCGCCCTTCGACAACCAGGGCCGCCGCCAGACGTCCTTCGCGGGCGTCGAGGTGCTGCCCGTGGTCGAGCAGACCGACCACATCGAGATCGACGAGTCCGAGCTGCGCGTGGACGTGTACCGCTCCTCCGGCCCCGGCGGCCAGGGCGTCAACACCACCGACTCCGCGGTGCGGCTGACCCACCTGCCGACCGGCATCGTCGTCTCCTGCCAGAACGAGCGCTCGCAGATCCAGAACAAGGCGTCCGCGATGAACGTCCTCCAGGCGAAGCTCCTCGAGCGCCGCCGCCAGGAGGAGCAGGCGCGGATGAACGCGCTCAAGGGCGACGGCGGCAACTCCTGGGGCAACCAGATGCGTTCGTACGTCCTGCACCCGTACCAGATGGTCAAGGACCTGCGTACGGAGTTCGAGATGGGCAACCCCGAAGCGGTCTTCAACGGTGAGATCGACGGCTTCATCGAGGCGGGCATCCGCTGGCGGAAGCAGGGCGAGAAGTAACCGTACGCGTACGGCAGTTGGGCCCGGGCAGGGATACTCCGCCCGGGCCCTTCGCGTACCCGGGAGCGGGCGCGGGCGGGCGGTCGGCGAGGCGCGTGGCGGTTGGTGCGGGGCGGCGGCGTACTGATTGCGTCACAGTCGTGGGAGTGAATAACCGTCAGAAGCCCCACGGGGTCATCAATCGCCCGGAACGCTCTTGACGTAATCCTTAACTCTGGTCAGGGTGCTGGAGCAGCATGCGTTGACTGGGACAGGTGGGAGTGGGGGCGGACCGGACGACCGCGCAGTACGCGGCCCGGTTCGGAGCGAACCTCGCAGAGCCGGGTCCCGCACCGTGCTGCTCCATCGACGAGATCGGCTACTGGGGGTAGCAGCAGATGACGAAGAAGACGCGCGTACGTATCGCGCGCATAGCGGCCGGCGCCATCATCGCCGCCGGCGCTTCCCTGACCGCCGCGGGTGCGGCGCAGGCCATCGCGCCCGAGCAGGTGCCCTCCATCGGCGTTGAGGGTCAGGAGGAGGGCGACGACGCGGGTGCCGTGGACCAGGGCGCGGACGGTGCCACGGACCAGGGCGCGGACGGCGCGACGGACCAGGGTGCGGACGGTGCCACGGACCAGGGTGCCGATGGCGCGACGGACCAGGGCGCGGACGGTGCCACGGACCAGGGCGCGGACGGCGCGACGGACCAGGGCGCGGACGGCGCGACGGACCAGGGTGCCGACGGCGCGACGGACCAGGGCGCGGACGGTGCCACGGACCAGGGCGCGGACGGTGCCACGGACCAGGGCGCGGACGGTGCCACGGACCAGGGTGCCGACGGTGCCACGGACCAGGGCGCGGACGGCGCGACGGACCAGGGCGCGGACGGTGCCACGGACCAGGGCGGCAACGGTTCGGCGGGTACCACCGGCACGACCGGCACCGGCACGACCGGCACCACGGGCTCGTCCACCGACGGCGGCTCGTCGGCCTCGGGCGGCTCCGGCTCCACCGGCGGCTCGTCCACCGGCGGCGACGAGACCTGCACCGTCACCCTCGACGGTGCCGAGTGCGTCGAGTCGAACAACACCGACACTGACAGCGTCGGCAACCAGCCGGTCGAGCAGGGCAAGGGCAAGGACGAGCTCGCCGAGACCGGTGCGGCCGAGACCACCTTCCTGCTGCTCGGCGCCGCGACGATGATCGCCGGCGGCATCGGCTTCCGCTTCCTGCCGCGTCTGGCGGCCGGTCGCACCGCCGTCTGAGCCACCGGCTCATAGGCAGCGCCAGGAAACACCGCTGAGGGCCCGGGGAGAGCTTCACCGCTCCCCGGGCCCTCACGCGTGGCCTGGAGGAGTGCGACGCCCCTCGGAGTCGTACAGGAGCCCGCACGAGCGCCCCGTGGGCGCTTCCCGGCCGGGGGTGCCGGGCGGCATGGCCAAGGGCGGCACGCCGGGGTGACGGTCCGGGGCGACGGGCGGGGCTGCTGGAGCTACGCCATCTGCTGGGCCAGCAGCGCGACCGCGCACACCAGCACCACGAGCAGGGCGATCAGCACCATCGGGTTCATCCCGCCGAACGGGCCCTGGTCCTGTTGGCGCAGGCGCTCGCGGCTCGCGCGGCAGACGGGGCAGCGGCCCTCGTTCACGGGCGCCGCACAGTTCGCGCACACCAGTCTGTCGTAGGTCATGCGCACTCCTCCTCCCGCGCGCGGCGGAATCGTCCTGGGCCGTCCCGGCCGGCCGTGCTGCGCACACTGTTCTGCGCACACTGTTCTGCGCACGGGCGGCCGATCCGGCGCAACGGGGCGGCTTTTCGTCCGGGTGTCCGTCCGCACAACGCTCCGGGGAGCGTGACCGTTCCCCCTACCACTGTGCCAGCTCCGGCGTCTTTCGGCGCGGCCCGTCGGGGAGTGCCGTACGGGACACCGGAAGGGACCACCGCGCGGTCGGTCACGCACGGTCGTGACGGGGGTGCGGAGGGCGTCCACGCGTTCCGGTGCGCGGGCCCGGGGCGACGTGTCCCCGCTCATGTTCCGGCATAAATCACCCATCCGTAGACGCCGCCTGCGCGGCCGGGATCCATTCGCGTAGGGTCACGCACACATACTCCCGGCCGACCATGGTGCCTCCGTGATCCGATTCGACAACGTCTCGAAGACCTACCCGAAGCAGAGTCGCCCCGCGCTGCGCGATATCTCCCTGGAGATCGAGAAGGGCGAGTTCGTCTTCCTGGTGGGCTCCTCGGGCTCCGGCAAGTCCACCTTCATGCGCCTGATCCTCCGTGAGGAGCGCGCGAGTCAGGGCACGGTCCATGTGCTCGGCAAGGACCTGTCGCGCCTGTCCAACTGGAAGGTGCCCCAGATGCGCCGCCAACTGGGCAACGTCTTCCAGGACTTCCGCCTCCTCCCCAACAAGACCGTCGCCGAGAACGTGGCCTTCGCGCAGGAGGTCATCGGCAAGCCGCGCGGTGAGATCCGCAAGGCCGTGCCGCAGGTGCTCGATCTCGTGGGCCTCGGCGGCAAGGAGGACCGCATGCCCGGCGAGCTCTCCGGCGGTGAGCAGCAGCGCGTCGCCATCGCGCGGGCGTTCGTCAACCGGCCGATGCTGCTGATCGCGGACGAGCCGACCGGCAACCTCGACCCGCAGACCTCCGTGGGCATCATGAAGCTGCTGGACCGGATCAACCGGACCGGCACCACCGTGATCATGGCGACCCACGACCAGAACATCGTCGACCAGATGCGCAAGCGCGTCATCGAGCTGGAGCAGGGACGCCTCGTGCGTGACCAGACGCGCGGCGTCTACGGCTACCAGCACTGAGCGGCCCCCGCACCGAGCATCTGAGCATCGAGTACTGAAAGGACGCCATGCGCGCCCAGTTCGTCCTGTCGGAGATCGGCGTCGGTCTTCGGCGCAACCTCACGATGACCTTCGCCGTGGTGGTCTCCGTCGCCCTCTCGCTCGCCCTGTTCGGCGGCGCGCTGCTGCTCCGCGAGCAGGTCAGCACGATGAAGGACTACTGGTACGACAAGGTCAACGTCTCCATCTTCCTGTGCAACAAGGACGAGGCCCTGGACACGCCGAAGTGTTCCAGCGGCGCCGTGACCGACGCGCAGAAGAAGGAGATCGAGCAGGACCTCAAGAAGATGGCGGCCGTCGACACCGTCACCTTCGAGACGGTCGACCAGGCGTACAAGCACTACCAGGACCAGTTCGGCGACACGCAGATGGCGGGCAACATCACGCCCGACCAGATGCAGGAGTCCTTCCGCGTCAAGCTCAAGGACCCGAAGAAGTACAAGGTCGTCGCCACCGCCTTCGCCGGCCGTGACGGGGTGCAGTCCGTCCAGGACCAGAGATCGATCCTGGACAACCTCTTCGAGTTGATGAACGGCATGAACGTCGCCGCCCTGTTCGTCATGGCGTTGATGCTGATCATCGCGTTGATGCTGATCGTCAACACCGTGCGGGTGTCGGCGTTCAGCCGCAGACGCGAGACCGGCATCATGCGGCTCGTCGGCGCCTCGGGGTTCTACATCCAGATGCCGTTCATCATGGAGGCGGCCTTCGCCGGGCTGATCGGCGGTCTGCTGGCCTGTGTTCTGCTGATAGCGGCCCGCTACTTCCTCATCGACGCCGGCCTCTCCCTGCAGAGCAAGCTGAACCTGATCGACTTCATCGGCTGGGACGCGGTCATCACCAAGCTGCCGCTGGTCCTCGCGATCGGGCTTCTGATGCCCGCTGTTGCCGCGCTGTTCGCGCTCCGCAAGTACCTCAAGGTGTGACATGCGCCCCCTGGGCCGCGCGGGGAAGGACCCGTGCGGCCCAGGGGGTTTGTCCTAGACTCGCTGCCATGCAGGGGCCCTTGTACCGGTACGGGCCCCGCGGCCTGCGCCGCGGGGCGGCCCTGACGTTGGTGTTCGCCGGAGTGCTCGCCACCGGCGCGGCCACCGGATCGCTGCCGCGCGACGAGCCCGCGCGCGCCGGCGCGCGGCCCCGCCCGGCCGCTTCGTCCTCCGCCCCCGTGGACCGCCAGGAACTGGCGGCGGCTGCCGCCGGAGCCGCCGCGGACGGGAAGTCCGCCACCCAGGCCGCCGAGGAACTCGTCAGCCGCAGCGGCGACCGCTGGGGCGCGGTCTACGACGAGCGGGAGTACGAGGAGTTCGAGCAGGCCCTCGACGGTTCGTACACCGGCGTCGGCCTCTCCGCCCGCCGCACCGCCGACGGCCGGGTGCGGGTGGCCCGGGTCGAACCCGGCGGCCCCGCCGACCGCGCGGGCATCCGCGCCGACGACGTACTCACCTCCGTGGACGGCACCCGTACCCGGGGGCGCCCCGTCGCCGAGATCGTGGCGCGGCTGCGCGGGGACGGTACGGACGAGAAGCCCGGGTCCTCCGTCGTCCTCGGCGTGGAACGCGACGGCCGCGCCCGCACCGAGTTCCTGCGCCGCGCCCGGCTCACCACCGAGCCCGTCACCGTGCGCCGGCTCGGCACCGCCCCCACCTCCACCGTGCTGATCAAGGCGACGGCCTTCACCCGGGGCGCGGGCGACGAGATCCGCGACGCGGTACGGTCCGCCCCCGGCGACGCCGGAATCCTGCTGGACCTGCGCGCCAACAGCGGCGGCCTGGTCGGCGAGGCGGTCGTCGCCGCCTCCGCCTTCCTCGACGGCGGCCTGGTCGCCACGTACGACGTGCACGGGGAGCAGCGCGCCCTGTACGCGGACGCGGGCGGGGACACGACCCGGCCTCTCGTGGTGCTCGTCGACGGCGGCACGATGAGCGCCGCCGAGCTGCTGACCGGCGCGCTCCAGGACCGGGGCCGCGCGGTCACGGTCGGTTCGCCCACCTTCGGCAAGGGCGCGGTGCAGATGCCGAGCGAACTGTCGGACGGTGTGGTGGCCGAGCTGACCGTCGGGCAGTACCGCACGCCGGGCGGCCGGGGGGTCGAGGGCCGGGGGATCACCCCGGACCTGGTGGTGGGCACGGGGGCCCTGGAACGGGCCGAGACGGTATTGAGTGGCCTCGGGGGTGGGTCGTAGTGCGAAAATGACCGCACTATGGCCAAGGAAAAAGACACCGGGCGCAAGATGATCGCGCAGAACAAGAAGGCGCGGCACGACTACCACCTCATCGACACCTACGAGTGCGGGCTCGTGCTCATGGGGACCGAGGTGAAGTCCCTGCGGATGGGCAGGGCCTCGCTGGTGGACGGCTTCGTCCAGATCGACCAGCACGAGGCGTGGCTGCACAACATCCACGTACCGGAGTACGTGCAGGGCACGTGGACCAACCACGCGGCGAAGCGCAAGCGGAAGCTGCTGATGCACCGGGCCGAGATCGACAAGCTGGAGTCGAAGTCGAAGGAGACCGGGCACACCATCGTCCCGCTCGCCCTGTACTTCAAGGACGGCCGGGTCAAGGTCGAGATCGCGCTCGCGAAGGGCAAGAAGGAGTACGACAAGCGCCAGACGCTCCGCGAGAAGCAGGACACCCGCGAGACCAACCGCGCCATCGCGGCGGCACGCCGGCGGCAGCGCAGCGCGTGACCGGACGGTCCCGGGGCGCGTTCGCGTGCGGACCGGGGCCCGGAGCGGGCGCACGGCGGGGGTGACCGGAGGGAATACGCTGGCATCGTGCGCCGTTGGTCACGTACGATGGACCGTGCACCCCGACGAGGGTGCGCGTATTGAAAAATCAACATGGGGATGATCGGTTTCGACAGCGGATGTCGAAGCAGGGGAAGCGAGTCGAGGAAGCGACAATGATCTCGTAAACCATATGTCGCAAACAATAATCGCCAATTCCAAGCGCGATTCCTCCGCCTTCGCCCTCGCTGCCTAATTAGCAGCTAGCGAAGACTCTGCGGAGTGTCAGCCCGGGGGTGGTCCCGACCCGGATCCTGGCATCAACTAGGGATCTAAACTTCTAAGCCCGGTCACGGGGTTTAGGAGGAAATCAAACAGTGGCTGAGCCTGTCGGAGGCTTGTTCGCGTGACCTCCGGGGCCGAGAAAAGCGTAGCGAACTGCACTCGGAGAAGCCCTGGTTCCGCACCGTTGGACGCGGGTTCGATTCCCGCCATCTCCACCACCCCATGTAAGCCTCTGCCCCGCGAGTCCGCTCGCGGGGCAGAGGCTTTTTCGCGCTCCGGACCTTCTCGCTTCCGGCTTTGCTTCTCGCCCTCCCGCGTTCTTTCGCGCTCGCCAAGGGCTGTCCCGCCGGGAATCGCAGGACAGCCCTTTCGCGGGAACGGGAGAGTGATGTCGCTGCGTTCGGTCGGCCGGGTGAGGTTGCCCCCGATGGCCGGCCCGGGTGGCCCGGGGCGCTGCGGACCGACCGGGCCGACCGGACCGACCGGACCGGCCGTGCGGAATCCGACCGGCTCAGTTCGGGTTGTCCCCGTGGGTCAGGGTTTCCCAGGCCACGAAGAGGTTGTTGCTGCCCGCCGGGCGGTTCTGCTCGGTCAGGGCCTGGGTGTTGGTCATGGCGATGCCGAGGCGGTTGTGCAGGGCGTTGTAGCCGACCTCCGTGACGGGGCCGAGGCCGAGGTTCAGGGACCCGCCGCAGAGCCAGCTCGGGACGGCTTCGCCGCGCTGGTACTTGGACTGGAAGCCGAGGGCCTGGCGCAGCCGTTCGCCGACGTCCGTGCCGTAGAGGTCCTGGCCCTGGATACGGCTGGTCTCCGCGATGTGCGAGATGGCCGAGATGCCGTAGCCGGTGTGGGTGAAGTCGCGGCAGGTCTCCTGGGTGAGCCCGGTGACGAAGGTGGACTGGCCCTGCCAGTAGCTGACGATCTTCGCGGTGGTGTCGAGGTTCTGGCTCGGTACGGTCTTGGGCACCGCGCCGTCCGAGGCGAGGTAGACGTACGCCGCCGTGCGGGTGCGGAACTTCGCCATGGCCTTGTCGTAGGAGGTCTTGTCCTCCAGGAAGACGGAGATGCCGACGGCGGCCTCCATCATCGACAGCTCCCAGTTGCCGTTGGAGTTGGAGCCGTTGATGAGCTGCGGCAGATAGACGTTCCGCAACATGGTCGAGAAACGCGCCGAGTTGGCCCAGGTCCCGGTGTACGTGTACTTGATGATCTCGGCGGCCTTGGGCCACGAGGAGCCCGCCCAGCCGGTCTGGAGCGGGGCGTTGCTGTTGGTGTGGCCGGTGATCGTCGCCGACCAGGCGTCCATCAGCTCGATGGACTTCTTCGCGTACCGCTCGTCGCGGGTGATGTACCAGGCGAGGGCGTCGGTGTACGCGGCGATCGCGTCCTCGCGCTCGTCCGTGCAGCCGTTGTTGGGGTTGGAGTAGGAGCCGCACTCGACGGTCGCGCGGGGCTTGGCGGTGCGGCTCAGACTCGCGTAACCGCTCGCGATCATCTGGTCGTACGCGCCCTTCCAGGGCTGCGCGCCGGCGTTGACCTGGGTGCGGGCGAAGTCCAACTGGCCACGGGAGACGGTGACTCCGGGGTGGGTGAAGGTGGTGGGCGCGGCCTCGGCGTGCGGGGCGGCGGGGCCCGAGAGGAAGCCGACCACGAGCGCCGCCGTCGCGGCGGTCGCGGTGAGGAGCAGTCCGGGGCGCCGGGGGCGGCGGCGGAACGCGGAGGTGGGGGAGGGTGCGGGGGTGACTGGCATGTGGGGGTCATCCGTTCTCGTATGTGAACGAAGCACTGGGGGTTGAACACGCCTGCTGGGCGGTGACCATAGGTACAGACCAGGAAGCCGTCAAGACCGTACGCGAGAGCCCCAGCTCATCCCCTGTTCATCCACGTGAACGGAGTGTCTGCGGGTCAGCCGGTGGCCCTGGCGCGCCCCGCCCGTCCCGTGCCCACGGCCGAGACGACGCACGCGAGTCCGGCGGCGCAGGCCGGGGCGGCGTACCCCGGGACCGTGCCCGCGTGTTCCACCAGCCAGCCGCCGGTGGCCGAGCCGGCCGCGACACCGCCGAGCAGGGCGGTCACCGCGAGGGTCATGCCCTCGTTCAACTGGGCCGCGGGGGTCAGGCGTTGTACGAGCGTCATACCGGTCACCATGGTCGGCGCGGTCGCCGCGCCCGCCGCCAGCAGGCAGAGCGCGAGGACGAGCAGCGAGCCGGTGGTGGCCACCGCGAGCAGCGGCAGGCACATCAGCGCGGTCATCGCGGCCAGGCAGAGAGCCAGCCTGCGACCGAGGTCACGGGCCGGGCGCAGCGCTCCGTAGAGCAGTCCTGCCACGCAGGAGCCGGTGGCCTGGAGCGCGAGGACGGCGCCCCCGGCGTGCGCGATCGAGGTGACCTCCATCGTGCCGAAGACCGCGCCCGTCGCCAGGAACACGGCGAGCAGCGCGGGCATGCCGGGGGAGCGGAACGGGGAGCGCGCCCGGACGGTACGGGGTGCCACCGGCGGCTCCGTGGCGCGCTGGGCGGCGAAGACCAGGATGCCGGTCATCATCAGCACCGCCCCGGTGACCGTGCCCGCCTCCGGGAAGAGGGTGCCGCAGAGGGCGGCGGCGAGGACCGGGCCGAGCATGAAGCAGAGCTCGTCGGCGGCCTGCTCGAAGGAGTTGGCGGTGTGCAGGGCGGCCGGGTCGTCCCGGAGCAGATGGGACCAGCGGGCCCGGGACATCCCCCCGGTGTTGGGGGCGGTGGCCGTGGCCGCGTACGCGACGAAGAGCGTCCAGGTGGGGGCACCGAGACGGACGCAGAGCGCCAGCGCGAGCGAGCCGGAGGCGGCGAAGGCGGTCGCGGGCACCGCGATCCGGGCCTGGCCGTACCGGTCGACCAGCCGGGCCGTCAGCGGAGCCACCACGGCCGTCGCCACCAGGCCGGTGGCGGTCACCGCTCCCGCCAGGGCGTACGAACCGCGCGACCCGGCGATCATCAGCACCGCGCTGACGCTGAACATCCCGATCGGCAGCCGGGCGAGCAGGTTCCCCGCCGTGAAGCCGCGGGCGCCCGGGGTGCGCAGCAGCCGCAGGTACGCGTTGCGGGGCGCGGGCCCTGCGGGGGAGGGGGCGGGTCCCGCGGATATCGCGGATACCGGGGAGGGCGCGGGGGAGGCGTCGGGCCCCGCGGGCATCGGGGAGGGTGCGGGCGAGGCGGTGGAGGCGGTGGTGGGAGCGGGGTTCGGCACTCCGACAGCCTCGGCCGCGCACGGGCGTCCGGTCCAACACCGGTCCGTGCCCGATTCACGCATCTGTGTTGTAGATTCCCCCGGTGACCGTCCCCGACCTCGACCCCCGGCTGCTGCGCGCTTTCCTCGCCGTCGCCGAGGACCTGCACTTCACCCGGGCCGCCGCCCGCCTCTTCGTGGCCCAGCAGGCGCTGAGCCGGGACATCCGCAGGCTGGAGCGGCTGCTCGGTACCGCGCTGTTCGTCCGCACCACCCGGCAGGTCGTTCTCACTCCGGACGGCGAGCGGCTCGTCCCGCACGCCCGCCGGGTGCTCGACGCGCACGCCGCCCTGGGCGCCGCCTTCGCCGACGCGGCGACCCGGCCGCTCCTCGTGGACCTGAACACGGACGGGATGACCGCCGCCCGGGTCCTCGACCGGGCGCGCGAACTCGCCCCGGAGTGCGAGCTGATGGCGCGGTTCGAGTCCGGTCTCACCTGGGCGGCCGGGGAGATCCTCGCCGGGCGGCTGGACGCCTCCTTCGGCCGGGCCGGCGGCCTCGACCCGGCCGTCCGTGCCGGGCTGGCCACGCTGCCGGTGCGCTACGAGCCGATGGCCGTCCTGCTGCCGTCCGCTCATCCTCTCGCTCCACGCGAGGTCGTCGCCCTCGCCGATTTGGCCGGGGAAACCGTCTACGCAGGGGCGGGCAATGCGCGCACCCTGGAGTGGACCGGCCTTGCCGCACTTCTTTTCGAGGAGTGGGGCATCCATCTGGCACCGCCCACTCCGCTTGCCGTAGGAGTGGCCGAATTTCAACGGATCATGGCGAAGACAGGGCACCCGGTGCTCGCAGTTGTCGGATTTCCTCCGCTTCCGGGCACCGTGCTCCGCCCCCTCGTGCGCCCCGTCCCGCTCTCCCCGCTCCTGCTGGTCCACCGGAAGGGGATGCGCCACCCCGGTCTGGACGCGCTCCGTACCGCCGTTGTTCAACTTCAGTCGTCAGAAGGGTGGATGGTACGTCCACCTGGTTCCTGGCTGCCCGAAGCGGACGCTGCGGCGATGGCGTCCCAGGGGTGAAGAACAACCCGATCCGGGGACATTGGCGTCAGCATCGTGCGCTACATTCATCAGTCCGGGCACATGGGGAACGCGGTGCGCGGACGGGGTGGGGACCCAGTCCGACGGCATGAAACCAGTCATTCGTGTGTGCCGGAATCATTGAGTGGGGGATGTGCGTACACCTGTGGAAAATTGGCGAGAAGGCACCCGGACCGGGCACAGCCATGAGCCTCATGACGTGACGATTCAGCTGGACGGGCTGGGGCGTCAGCTCTCCGAGCTCACGACCGAACCCGGCACGCCGGAGGCTTCGGACGGCCCCGTCTTCGTGGACGAGAGCGGCCGTCGGAGCAAGAACTTCCGACGGGTCGGCTGGCTGGTGGCCCTGGGCTGTGCCGCGTTCGCCACCATCCTCGTCCTCTCGCTCCTCGGCGGAAGCTCGGCGGCCCCGTGGCTGCCGCTCACCAGCCAGGAGCAGCAGAAGAGCGAGGAGAAGGACGCGGACGCGCCCTCCGCCGACCCCTCCGGCTCGGCCGGCCTCTCTGGCGCCACCGACCCGGGCGCCACCACCGGCCCGACGCCCGACGCCGGAGCCACGGGCGACGCCGATCCGGCCGGTACCGACCCGTCGACCAGCACCTCCGTCGCGCCGTCGTCCGCCGTGAACCCCGCCGCGAGCCCCACCGCCGGCCAGCCGGCCGGATCGGCCGCGACGACGGGCGGAACGAGCACCAAGCCTTCCGCGTCGGCCTCGGTCTCCGCGCCGCCCACCGGCGCCGCGACCCCGGATCCCGTCGACCCGCCCGTCACGTCCGAGGATCCGGCGGCCCCCGCCACCACCGACCCGACTGCATCACCAGAAAGCAGCACCCCGTAAATGACTCAGCCCGCACCGCTGGTCAGGAGTCGCCGCAAGGCGAAGGCCAAGCGTCGATTGCCGCTGCGCTATCTCCTGCCGTTCCTGCTGCTGGTGGCTCTGCTCGCGATGCTCGTGCTGCGCGGTTACGTGAACAGCGAGATCGCCGCCGACCACCGCGTCCGCAACCCCGTCGGCACCGACCAGGTCCCCGAGCACATCCTCGACGGCGGCCCTGTCATCGACGCCCGGTCGAAGACCGAGCCCGCCACCTCGGTCCGTATCCCCGACCACCACATCGTGCTGACCTTCGACGACGGCCCGGACCCCGAGTGGACGCCCCGGGTCCTGGACAAGCTGAAGGAGTACCACGCCCACGGCGTGTTCTTCGTCACGGGCACCATGGCCTCCCGCTATCCGGAGCTCGTCAAGCGGATGGTCGACGAGGGCCACGAGGTCGGACTGCACACCTTCAACCACCCCGACCTCTCCTACCAGACCACCAGTCGGATCGACTGGGAGCTCTCCGAGAACCAGCTCGCCCTCGCGGGCGCCGCCGGTGTGCACAGTTCCCTGTTCCGGCCGCCGTACTCCTCGTTCGCCGACGCGATGGACGACAAGTCCTGGCCCGTCGCCGAGTACATCGGCAGCCGCGGCTACCTCACCGTCGTCAACGACACCGACAGCGAGGACTGGAAGCGCCCCGGCGTCCGGACGATCATCAAGAACGCCACGCCCAAGCACGGCAAGGGCGCCATCGTCCTGATGCACGACTCCGGCGGCAACCGCTCCCAGACGCTCGCGGCGCTCGACCGCTTCCTCCCCTCCATGCAGGAGAAGGGGTACGAGTTCACCAACCTGACCACCGCCCTCGGCGCCCCCAGCGCGCTCACCCCGGTCAGCGGCCCCGCGCTCTGGAAGGGCAAGACCTTCGTCACCGCCGTGGGCTTCTCCGAGGACGTCACCGGCGTCCTGGTGGCCGGCCTCTCGGTGGTCGGTGTCCTCGTCATCGGCCGCTTCGGCCTGATGCTGCTGCTCTCCTTCGTGCACGCCCGCCGGGTCCGCCGCCGGAACTTCCGCTGGGGCGACCAGCCCGTCACCCAGCCCGTGTCGGTGCTGGTGCCCGCGTACAACGAGCGCAAGTGCATCGAGGCGACCGTCCGCTCCCTGATGGCCAGCGACCACCCGATCGAGGTCATCGTCATCGACGACGGCTCGACCGACGGCACCGCCGACATCGTCGAGGACATGCGGCTGCCGAACGTCCGCGTGGTGCGCCAGCAGAACGCGGGCAAGCCCGCCGCGCTCAACAACGGCATCGCGCACGCCCGTTACGGCATCGTCGTGATGATGGACGGCGACACCGTCTTCGAGCCGTCCACCGTCCGCGAGCTCGTGCAGCCCTTCGCCGACCCCAAGGTCGGCGCGGTGGCGGGCAACGCCAAGGTCGGCAACCGCGACTCGCTGATCGGTGCCTGGCAGCACATCGAGTACGTGATGGGCTTCAACCTGGACCGCCGGATGTACGACGTCCTGCGCTGCATGCCCACCATCCCCGGCGCGGTCGGAGCCTTCCGCCGCGACGCGCTGGACCGGGTCGGCGGCATGAGCGAGGACACCCTCGCCGAGGACACCGACATCACGATGGCCCTCCACCGCGACGGCTGGGACGTCGTCTACTCGGAGAACGCCCGCGCCTGGACCGAGGCACCCGAGTCCGTGCAGCAGCTGTGGTCCCAGCGCTACCGCTGGTCCTACGGCACCATGCAGGCCATCTGGAAGCACCGGGGCGCCGTCTTCGACCGGGGCCACTCCGGTCGCTTCGGCCGCGTCGGCCTGCCGTTCGTCTCCCTCTTCATGGTGGTCGCCCCGCTGCTCGCCCCGCTCATCGACGTCTTCCTGGTGTACGGGCTGATCTTCGGCCCCACCGGCAAGACCGTCGCCGCGTGGTTCGGCGTGCTGCTGGTCCAGCTCATCTGCGCCGCCTACGCGTTCCGGCTCGACAAGGAACGCATGACCCACCTGATCTCCCTGCCGCTCCAGCAGATCCTCTACCGGCAGCTCATGTACGTCGTGCTGCTCCAGTCCTGGATCACCGCCCTCACCGGCGGCCGGCTGCGCTGGCAGAAACTGCGCCGCACCGGCGTCCTGGACGCCCCCGGCGCGGCGCCGGGAGCGCGTGCCGCCGTCGGTGCCGACCACCGGAGGCCCGTCGGATGAGCTGGAACGAACCCACCCCGAGCGGCGAGGACACCGCGCCGCTGCGCGTCCCCGCCCCCGCCCCCGCGGCGCACCGTCGCGCCCCGCAGGCCCACCGGGCGCCCGGAGCGCCCGCGCCGTCACTGCCGTACGCCACCGGCCCCGGCAGCTACCTCGGCGACGGCTCCGGCGCCGCGTACCCCGGCAACGCGTACCCGTCCGGCGGGAACGGCGCCGCGTACCCGTCCGGCGGGAACGGCGCCGGGTACCCCGCCCCGCACCACGGGCGGCACGCCGGGGCCCCGGCCGTGCCGGAGGCACCCCTCGGAGCCGACGCCGCGCCGGCCGCCCCGAAGCGGCCCGCACGCGACCGCTACCTGGACGTGCTGCGCTCCGTCGCCCTGGTCCGCGTGGTGGTGTACCACCTCTTCGGCTGGGCCTGGCTGACCGTCCTCTTCCCGTCCATGGGCGTGATGTTCACCCTGGCCGGGTCGCTGATGGCCCGTTCGCTGGCGCGCCCCGCCTGGAGCGTCATCCGCAGCCGGGTGCGGCGCCTGCTGCCCCCCATGTGGCTGTTCTCCGCCTTCGCCCTGCCCGCGATGCTCTGGCTCGGCTGGAAGCCCGTGAAGGAGGAGGGGCTCTGGTGGTTCATCCGCCTGGGCAGCTACCTCCTGCCGGTGGGCGCCCCGCCGTACCCCGAGGTGAGCGGCTCCGAGGGCGGCTGGTTCGAGACCAGCTGGGCGGACCAGGCGGCCGGACCGCTCTGGTACATCCGCGCCTACCTGTGGTTCGTGATCGCGTCCCCGCTGCTGCTCAAGGCGTTCCGCAAGCTGCCCTGGGTGACGATGCTCGCGCCGATCGGCCTCACCGCGGTCTTCGGCACCGGACTGGTCACCATCCCGGGCGCCACCGGCGAAGGCGTCGTGGACTTCACGGTGTTCGCGTCCTGCTGGATCCTCGGCTTCGCGCACCACGACGGCTTGCTCAAGCAGGTCCCGCGCTACCTCGCCGTCTCCTCGGCCGCGATCGTCATGGGCTTCGGCCTCTGGTGGGCCTCCGGGCACCTCACCGACGAGGGCTGGAACCTCGACGAGATCCCGCTCGCCCAGGCCACCTGGTCCTTCGGGTTCTGCCTGATCCTGCTCCAGTACGCCCCGTCCTGGGAGAAGCTGCCCGGCCGCCTCGCCCCGTACGACGGTCTCGTCACGCTCGCCAACAACCGGGCCGTGACGATCTACATTTGGCACAACCTGCTGCTCATGGCGACCGTGCCGCTGATAGACCAGATGTGGAGGATCGGCTGGGTCGACGAGCACCTCGGCCCGTACGCGGACGGCCTCTACACCGGGCTGAGCCTGATCCTGATATGGCCGCTGATAGGGCTCGCGATCCTGGCCTTCGGCTGGATCGAGGACGTCGCGGCGAAGCGCAGGCCGCGGCTCTGGCCCTCCGGCAAGCCCGCCAGGCCCACGCCCGTACCGGCCGCGGCCGGCGGCGCGGGCGGCCACCGGCACTGACCACGCGCACAACACTCGCTCCCACCGGGCCCCGCGCACGGCACCACGTTCTCACCGGGCCCCGCGCACGGCACCACGTTCTCACCGGGCCCCGCGCGGCCCGGTGAGAGCAAGGTTGCGCACCGGTCACCTCACGGCACCGCGCGGAAACGCGCACTCCCCTAGCCTCGGAAGCAACACCCCGACCCCTTGTGGAGGCGCGTGATGGCTGGCCGTTGGATCGAGCAATGGGACCCGGAGGACGAGACCTTCTGGCGGGAGACGGGCCGCCGGGTCGCCCGCCGGAACCTCTGGTTCTCCGTCCTCTCCGAGCACATCGGCTTCTCCGTCTGGTCGCTGTGGTCGGTGATGGTCCTCTTCATGGGACCGGAGTACGGCATCGACCCCGCGGGCAAGTTCTTCCTGATCTCCACCGCCACCCTGGTCGGGGCGATCGTCCGGGTCCCGTACACCTTCGCCGTCGCCAAGTTCGGCGGACGCAACTGGACGGTGTTCAGCGCCCTTTCGCTGCTGGTGCCGACCGCCGTCGCCTTCGTGGTGATGGAGCCCGGCACCTCGTACACCACCTTCGTGGCCGTCGCCGCGCTCGCCGGGATCGGCGGCGGCAACTTCGCCTCCTCGATGACCAACATCAACGCCTTCTTCCCGCTGCGCGAGAAGGGCTGGGCGCTCGGCCTCAACGCGGGCGGCGGCAACATCGGCGTCCCCGTCGTGCAGCTCATCGGCCTGCTGGTCATCGGCACCGCCGGAGCCACCCACCCCCGGATCGTCCTCGGTGTGTACGTCCCGCTCATCGTCCTCGCCGCGCTCTGCGCCGCCCGGTACATGGACAACCTCACGCCCGTGCGGAACGACACCGGGGCCGCGAAGCAGGCGGTCCGCGAGGCGCACACCTGGATCATGGCCGTCCTCTACATCGGCACCTTCGGCTCCTTCATCGGCTTCAGCTTCGCCTTCGGCCTGGTCCTCCAGACCCAGTTCGGCCGCACCCCGCTCCAGGCCGCCTCGCTCACCTTCATCGGCCCGCTGCTCGGCTCGCTGATCCGCCCCCTCGGCGGCCGGCTCGCCGACCGGCACGGCGGCGCCCGCATCACCCTGGGGAACTTCGCGGCCATGGCGGCGGCCACCGGGGTCGTCGTGTACGCCTCCGACACCGAGTCGCTGCCGCTCTTCCTCGTCGGATTCATCGCCCTGTTCGTCCTCTCCGGACTCGGCAACGGCTCGACGTTCAAGATGATCCCGGGCATCTTCCACGCCAAGGCGGTCGCCCGGGGCCTGCGCGGCGAGGCGGCGGCGGCCGAGGGACGGCGGCTCTCGGGGGCGGCCATGGGCCTCATCGGCGCCGTGGGCGCCGTCGGCGGCCTCGCCATCAACCTGGCGTTCCGTCAGTCCTTCCAGACCTCCGGCGCCGGTACGGCCGCCTTCTGGTCCTTCCTCGCCTTCTACGCGGTCTGCTCCGTCCTCACCTGGGCGGTATACCTTCGCCGCCCGGTGACCGCCCCCGCCCAGGCCCAGCTCGGCCTGGCGGAGGTCTGAGAACCTGTCAGTCGTCCTCCGAGGACGACTGACAGGAGTCGTACGACGTAACGGGCGGGAAATACGGGGGAACCGAGCCTGTCACGCGGGGTTGGCAGGCTCGGTCCACCGCACAGCGGCAGCGACCGCGGGAACGAGAGCCGGGTAGATCACGCCATGCAGGAAGACGAAGCGACGCACGGGCCCCTCGCGGGCTTCACGGTCGGAGTGACCGCCGCCCGCCGCGCCGAGGAGCTCGGTACGCTCCTCCAGCGCCGGGGCGCCCAGGTCGTGCACGCCCCCGCCCTGCGGATCGTGCCGCTCGCCGACGACAGCGAACTGCTCACCGCCACCGAGGCCCTCATCGACCATGCCCCCGACGTCGTGGTCGCCACCACCGCCATCGGCTTCCGCGGCTGGGTGGAGGCGGCGGACGGCTGGGGCATCGGCGACCGGCTGCTGGACCGGCTGCGCGGCGTCGAACTCCTCGCGCGCGGACCCAAGGTGAAGGGCGCCATCCGGGCGGCCGGACTCACCGAAGCCTGGTCACCCGCCTCCGAGTCCATGGCCGAGGTGCTCGAACGCCTCCTCGGCGAGGGCGTCGACGGGCGCCGCGTCGCCCTCCAGCTGCACGGCGAACCGCTCCCCGGCTTCGCCGACACCCTCCGGGCCGCGGGCGCCGAGGTCGTCGACGTCCCCGTCTACCGCTGGATGCCGCCGCAGGACATCGCCCCGCTCGACCGGATGCTCGACCTCACCGCCGCCCGCGGCCTCGACGCGATCACCTTCACCAGCGCCCCCGCCGCCGCCTCCTTCCTCGACCGCGCCCAGACCCGGGGCATGGCCCCCGAAGTGCTCGGCGCCCTCCACGACGACCTGCTGGTCGCCTGCGTCGGCCCCGTCACCGCGCTGCCGCTCCAGGCACGCGGCATCGAGACCGTCCAGCCCGAACGCTTCCGGCTCGGCCCGCTCGTCCAGCTCCTCTGCGCCCAGCTCCCCGCCCGCTCCCGCACCCTGCCGATCGCCGGTCACCAGGTCACCGTCCGCGGCCACGCCGCCCTCGTCGACGGATCGCTGCGCCCCGTACCGCCCGCCGGAATGGCCCTCCTGCACGCCCTGACCCGGCGCCCCGGCTGGGTGGTCTCCCGCGCCGACCTGCTGCGGGCGCTGCCCGGCAGCGGCACCGACGAGCACGCGGTGGAGACCGCGATGGCCCGGCTGCGCTCGGCCCTCGGTTCGCCCCGCCTGATCCAGACGGTCGTCAAGCGCGGCTACCGTCTGGCCCTGGACCCGGTGGCCGACAGCAAGTACGGCGACTGAGCCCCGGGGCCGACTGAACCCCGGGCCGCCCCCCGGGCCCCGGGCCGGCCGAACCCCGGGCCGCCCCCGGGCCCCGGGCCGCCCCGCCCCGTACGGAAGGACCCGCCGCCCGCGGCCCGTACGGCGGCGGGAGGTAGCGTGCCCGGATGACCGACGCACCGTATCCGCTCACCGCCGACCGGTTCCTGCGCCCGGCCGTCGCCTCCGACGCCCCCGCGCTCGCCGGAGCGCTGCTGCGCAGCCGTACGACCATGGCCCCCTTCGAACCCGTGCGCCCCGAGGCCTTCTACACCGCCGAGGGCCAGGCCCAGCGCCTCGCCGGCCACCTCGCCGCCGGGGGCCGCGCCTGGGTCGCCGTCGACGGGGCGGACCGCGCGGTCGGCTCCTTCACCCTCTCCGGGATCGTGCACGGCGCCTTCTGCAGCGCGGTCTTCGGCTACTGGGTCGACGTGGAGCAGACCGGCAAGGGCATCGCGACCGCCGCGGTCGGCCGGATCTGCGAGATCGCCCGGGACGACCTCGGGCTGCACCGGGTCGAGGCCGGGACCCTGCTGTACAACCACGCCTCCCAGCGGGTGCTCACCAAGAACGGCTTCGAGGAGTTCGGCGTGGCCCCCAAGTTCCTCCACATCGACGGGGAATGGCGCGACCACCGGCTCTTCCAGCGCCTCCTGCACGACGACCCGCCGACACTCTGACCCGAGGCCGGTCCGCGATCCACCGACGCTCCGGCCCGAGGCCGGTCCGCGCCGCCGCCGGACGCCCGGAGCCCCGGCGGCGGTACGTTCCCGGGCGCCGACCTCGTCCGACCGGGTCCCGGTACGCGATCGGGGCGCCCCGCCTGATGCGCACCGGCCCCCCGTCGCGTACGGTTGACGGCTGCCCAACGCACGTCAGAAAGGGGCCTCGGTGGCCGCGCAGGATGCCGCTGTCGATTCTCTGCGGGACCGGGAAATCGGTGTCGAACAGGATCATCTGGACCGGGTCTACGACCGCCTCGAAGAGAAGATCGACGAGGCTCAATTCCTCATGCACGACGCCGTCAAGCGAGGCCAGGTCGGTACCCCCGGCGCCCTCGCCGAACGGGACGCCCAGGTCTTCCGGGCGGGCATTCACCTCAACCGGCTGCACAGCGAGTTCGAGGACTTCCTCTTCGGCCGCGTCGACCTGCTCCTCGGCAAGGACGGCGAGCGCGGACCGGACGGCGCCTTCACCTCGGTCGAGCCCGCCGACGAGGCCGTACGCCCGGACGACACGGCGGACATCGCCGAGACGCTGCACATCGGGCGGATCGGGGTGCTCGCCGCCGACTACGCGCCGCTGGTGATCGACTGGCGGGCCCCGGCCGCCGCGCCGTTCTACCGCTCCACGCCCAAGGATCCCGGGCGCGTCGTGCGCCGCCGCGTCATCCGCTCCCGGGGCCGCCGGGTCCTCGGCGTCGAGGACGACCTGATGCGCCCCGAGCTGACGGCGTACCTGGACGGCGAGAAGCTGCCCGTCATCGGCGACGGCGCCCTGATGGCCGCGCTGGGCCAGGCACGCAGCCACACCATGCGGGACATCGTCTCGTCCATCCAGGCCGAGCAGGACCTCGTCATCCGCGCCCCCGCCGCCTCCGTCACCGAGGTCACCGGCGGCCCCGGCACCGGCAAGACCGCCGTGGCCCTGCACCGCGCCGCGTACCTCCTCTACCAGGACCGGCGGCGGTACGCGGGCGGCATCCTGATCGTCTCGCCGACCCCGCTGCTCGTCGCCTACACCGAGGGCGTGCTGCCCTCCCTCGGCGAGGAGGGGCAGGTCGCCATCCGCGCGGTCGGCTCCCTCTCCGACGAGGCGGCCGGCGTCGCGGGCGCCACCACCTACGACGAGCCCGCGGTGGCCCGCATCAAGGGCTCCTCCCGGATGCTCCAGGTGCTCCGCAAGGCCTCGCGCGGCGCCCTCGACCAGCCCGCGCCCCGCACCGCGCCCCGCGAGGACGGCCAGCTCTCCTTCGGCGACGGCGACGGCGGCGCGGGCGAGGCCGCGCCCGCCGCGCCGGCCGGCGCGCGGGCCGCGACCCCCACCCGACTGCGGGTCGTCGCCTTCGGCGCCCGCGTCGAGCTGGAGGCCGACGAACTCCAGCGCATCCGCCACAACGCGCTGGGCGGCTCCGCCCCCGTCAACCTGCTGCGCCCGCGCGCCCGCAAGCTGCTGCTCGACGCGCTCTGGAACAAGTCCTCCGGCCGGGGCCGCTACACCGACCCCGAACTCGCCGCCGAGCTCCGCTCCTCCTTCGACGACGACGTCTCCACCGAGACGCCGTTCCTCGAATTCCTGGACGCCTGGTGGCCCGAGCTCACCCCGCGCGGGGTGCTCGCCGCGATGGCCGACGAGAAGCGGCTCGCCCGCTGGTCGCGCCGCGTCCTCAACCAGGGCGAGGTGCGCCGCCTCTCGCGCTCCCTCAAGCGCCTGGGCGCCGACGGCCAGGGCCCCCTCTCCGTGCACGACGTGGCGCTCCTGGACGAGCTCCAGGCCCTGCTCGGCGCCCCGGCCCGGCCCCGCAAGAAGCGCGACCTGGACCCGCTCGACCAGCTCTCCGGCCTGGAGGAGCTGATGCCGCAGCGCGAGGAGACCCGCCGCGAGCGGGCCGAACGCCTGGCGGAGGAGCGCACCGAGTACGCGCACGTCATCGTCGACGAGGCGCAGGACCTGACGCCCATGCAGTGGCGGATGGTCGGGCGCCGGGGCCGGCACGCCACGTGGACCATCGTCGGGGACCCGGCGCAGTCCTCCTGGTCCGACCCGGACGAGGCCGCCGCCGCGCGGGACGAGGCGCTCGGCAACCGCCCCCGCCGCCGCTTCACGCTCACGGTGAACTACCGCAACCCGGCGGAGATCGCCGAGCTGGCGTCGAAGGTGCTGGCCCTCGCCATGCCGGGCATGGAGTCGCCGTCCGCCGTCCGTTCCACGGGGATCGAGCCGCGCTTCGCGACCGTGGGCGACCAGGAGCTCGCCGACCGCGTCCGCGAGGAGGCGCGCCGTCTGCTGGACCAGGTCGACGGGACCGTCGGTGTGGTCGTGGCGATGAACCGCCGCGTCGAGGCCCGCGCGTGGCTGGCCGAGCTGGGGGAGCGCGTGGTGGCGCTCGGCAGCCTGGAGGCCAAGGGCCTGGAGTACGACGCCACGGTGGTGGTCTCCCCGGCGGAGATCGCCGACGAGTCCCCCGCCGGACTGCGCGTGCTGTACGTGGCCCTCACCCGGGCGACGCAGCAGTTGACGGTGATCTCGGCCGCCGCGGACCTGCCCGACGAGGACGGGGTGCCGGACCTGCTGCGGGACTGACGGGCCGGGCGCCGCAGGGGTTCCGGGGCTTTCGCGGGGAGCCCCGGCGGCCCTCGTGCGGCGCTCCGGACACCCCTGGCAGGACGAACCGCGAGAGTCAACCCGCTGCGGGGGAATCACTTCTCACGGGTGTTTGTTAGCCTGGTGTCGGCACCGGCTCGATCCAAGCCCCCGGGCCCAACCTTCGTCGCTACGAGCGACCTCTTGCCGCGAGGCGAGCATGGCGGGTCGGTGCCGCTCACGCAGAAGACAGGTCCGCGTCACCTCACGGTGGCGCGGGCCTGTTCTGCTTGTGGGGCCCGCTCCGCGCCTTCGGGCCCGTCGCCTCTCGCATCTCGGAAGTGATCTTTCGTACTGCGGCAGTGGTTACCGGCTACCCGCCAGTAGGTGCGACGATCGTGGGCGCGTGCGGGGCTCGTCCCCGCCGCGGAAGCAATGAAGCTCAGGAAAGCGAAGGACACGGCCATGGCAACGGCGCCCAGCGTCTCGTACTCGATGACGGTCCGGCTGGAGGTGCCCGCGAGCGGCACCGCGGTCTCTCAGCTCACCACGGCCGTGGAGTCCTCCGGCGGCTCGGTGACCGGCCTCGACGTGACCGCGTCCGGCCACGAGAAGCTGCGGATCGACGTCACGATCGCGGCCTCCTCCACCGCGCACGCCGAGGAGATCGTGGAGGGCCTGCGCGCCATCGACGGCGTCCTGCTCGGCAAGGTCTCCGACCGTACGTTCCTGATGCACCTCGGCGGCAAGATCGAGATGGCGTCCAAGCACCCCATCCGCAACCGCGACGACCTCTCGATGATCTACACCCCGGGCGTGGCCCGCGTCTGCATGGCGATCGCCGAGAACCCCGAGGACGCCCGCCGCCTGACCATCAAGCGCAACTCCGTCGCCGTCGTCACCGACGGTTCCGCCGTCCTCGGCCTCGGCAACATCGGCCCGAAGGCCGCGCTCCCGGTCATGGAGGGCAAGGCCGCCCTCTTCAAGCGCTTCGCCGGCATCGACGCCTGGCCGATCTGCCTGGACACCCAGGACTCCGACGCCATCGTCGAGATCGTCAAGGCCATCGCCCCCGGCTTCGCGGGCATCAACCTGGAGGACATCTCCGCGCCGCGCTGCTTCGAGATCGAGGCCCGGCTGCGCGAGGCACTCGACATCCCCGTCTTCCACGACGACCAGCACGGCACCGCCATCGTCGTGCTCGCCTCCCTCACCAACGCGCTCCGCGTGGTCGGCAAGGGGATCGGTGACGTACGGGTCGTCATGTCCGGCGCCGGAGCGGCCGGTACGGCCATCCTGAAGCTCCTGATCGCCGCGGGCGTCAAGCACGCGGTCGTCGCCGACATCCACGGCGTGGTGCACGCGGGCCGCGAGGACCTGGTCGCCGCGCAGCCCGACTCGCCGCTGCGCTGGATCGCCGACAACACCAACCCGGAGGGCGTCACCGGCACCCTCAAGGAGGCCGTCGTCGGCGCGGACGTCTTCATCGGCGTCTCGGCCCCCAACGTCCTCGACGGCGACGACGTGGCCGCCATGGCGGACGGCGCGATCGTCTTCGCGCTCGCCAACCCGGACCCCGAGGTGGACCCGACGGTCGCCCGCGAGACCGCGGCGGTCGTGGCCACCGGCCGCTCCGACTTCCCGAACCAGATCAACAACGTGCTGGTCTTCCCGGGCGTCTTCCGCGGCCTGCTCGACGCCCAGTCGCGCACCGTCAACACCGAGATGATGCTCGCCGCCGCCGGGGCCCTCGCCGACGTCGTCGCCGAGGACGAGCTGAACGCGAACTACATCATCCCGTCCGTCTTCAACGACAAGGTCGCCGGGGCCGTCGCCGGAGCCGTGCGCGCCGCCGCCAAGGCCGCCGGAGCCGCCGAGGCCGCCCCCGCCGCGCAGCTCTGAGCTTCCCGCGCGCGGCGCCCCGGCCCGGGCTCCGCGCGCGGTGCCGGGCTTCTCCCGGTACGCGCCGTACGGCGCGTCGCGGGTCGCGGTGCCCCAAACGCGCCTTTAGGGTTGCGGGCAGCGGGTACACGGTCGATCATCGCCCGGGCCCGGCATCCGCTGCGCACCGCTCCAGGAAGTCGACGGAACGTGACCATCGACGGACCGTGACGCTTTCCGTGTGACACCGGAGGGTTCCGGATTGGCTTTCCCGCCGCAGGTGGGGGCAGGATGCGTAATCGGGCGCGAGGGTCTGACATCAGACCCGGGTCCGGGGACTGTCAGAGGGCCCTGGCAGCATCGGCTTCGATCTCACGCCTCACAGGCAAGAAGAACACGGGAGTAACAACATGAACCGCAGTGAGCTGGTGGCCGCCCTGGCCGACCGTGCCGAGGTGACCCGCAAGGACGCCGACGCCGTGCTGGCCGCGCTCGCCGAGACCGTCGGTGAGATCGTCGCCAAGGGCGACGAGAAGGTCACCATCCCCGGCTTCCTGACCTTCGAGCGCACCCACCGTGCCGCTCGCACCGCTCGTAACCCGCAGACCGGCGACCCGATCAACATCCCGGCCGGCTACAGCGTGAAGGTCTCCGCGGGCTCCAAGCTCAAGGAAGCCGCCAAGGGCAAGTAAGTCCCCAGGCGCGTCGGAGGGCGGTCACCCGGACCAGGGTGGCCGCCCTTCGGCATATGCCCCCAGCCTGCTCACGTGAGCAGGCCGGAGCAGCCGCCCACGCCCGCCCGTACGGGCCTGCGGGCCCTTTCCGGGACCCGGAAGGCAGTCAAGGGCTCCCGCGGCGCCACAGCGGCTGCCTGGGGCGTTCCTGGCGGCCCGTGCGTGTGTATGAGCCACGTATGCGGGAAAGCCCGCCGCCCCGGTCCCGTCGGAACGGGGGCCGGGGCGGCGGGCTCGTGCGTGTACGACGGACGTACGGCGGGTCAGACCAGCGAACCGCCGGGCAGTTCGACCTTGGCGCCGAGCTTTTCGAGCTTCTCCATGAAGTTCTCGTAACCCCGGTTGATCAGGTCGATGCCGTGGACCCGCGAGGTGCCCTCGGCCGCCAGTGCCGCGATCAGGTACGAGAAGCCGCCGCGCAGGTCGGGGATGACCAGATCC
Source organism: Streptomyces sp. NPDC060184 (assembly GCF_042728795.1). Classification (NCBI taxonomy): domain Bacteria; kingdom Bacillati; phylum Actinomycetota; class Actinomycetes; order Kitasatosporales; family Streptomycetaceae; genus Streptomyces; species Streptomyces sp. NPDC060184. Next base: position 14,152 of record NZ_JBHWYX010000021.1, on the reverse strand, counting down.
GCGCCCTGGAGCTTCGTCGGGCCGGAGACGACGGCGGAGTGCAGGAAGTTGCGCTGGCCGAAGCGGCAGTCGGAACCGCCCAGGCACTCGCGGTAGAGCTGGATGTGCGCACCCATCTGGTTGAGCGCCGAGGTGAAGCCGAGCCGGGACTCGTACACCGTCTCGTGGACGATGGAGAGGCCGGTCGCCTGCGTCAGCGCCACCACCAGCGGCTGCTGCCAGTCGGTCTGGAAGCCCGGGTGGACGTCCGTCTCCAGCGCGATGGCCTTCAGCGGGCCGCCCGGGTGCCAGAAGCGGATGCCCTCGTCGTCGATCTCGAAGGCCCCGCCGACCCGGCGGAAGGTGTTGAGGAAGGTCATCATCGAACGCTGCTGGGCGCCGCGCACGTAGATGTTGCCCCCGGTCGCGAGCGCCGCCGACGCCCAGGAAGCCGCCTCCAGACGGTCCGGGATCGCCCGGTGCGTGTACCCGTCGAGCTTGTCGACACCGGTGATCCGGATGGTCCGGTCGGTGTCCATGGAGATGATCGCGCCCATCTTCTGCAGCACGCAGATGAGGTCCTCGATCTCCGGTTCCACGGCCGCGTTGGACAGCTCGGTGACGCCCTCGGCGAGCACCGCCGTCAGCAGCACCTGCTCGGTGGAGCCCACCGACGGGTACGGCAGCCGGATCTTCGTACCGCGCAGCCGCTGCGGGGCCTCCAGGTACTGCCCGTCCGCCCGCTTCTCGATCGTCGCGCCGAAGCGGCGCAGCACGTCGAAGTGGAAGTCGATGGGCCGGCCGCCGATGTCGCAGCCGCCGAGCCCGGGGATGAAGGCGTGGCCGAGGCGGTGGAGCAGCGGACCGCAGAAGAGGATCGGGATGCGGGACGAACCCGCGTGGGCGTCGATGTCGGCGACGTTGGCGCTCTCGACGTGCGTCGGGTCCAGGACCAGCTCGCCCGGTTCGTCACCCGGGCGCACCGTCACGCCGTGCAGCTGCAGCAGACCCCGGACGACCCGCACGTCACGGATGTCGGGGACGTTGCGCAGCCTGCTGGGACCGCTGCCGAGCAGAGCGGCGACCATTGCCTTGGGCACCAGGTTCTTGGCGCCTCGGACGCGGATCTCGCCCTCCAGCGGGGTGCCGCCGTGGACAAGCAGGACATCGTCTGTGCCGGTCATGAATCTCGCGTTCCGGAGTGGTCGGGCAGGGGGCCGAAGAAAAGGGTAATGGCCTCCTACCCCCCGCCCGGCAGGCGATGCGGCGTGTACGGGCGCAAGGAATTCGTCGTGCCACGCTCCGCAGGCCGGACCTCGCGCAGCGTCACCGCTCCGGAGCCTTCCGGACGTGCGCGCTCCCCCGTGCCTCCGCGCGCCCGGCCGTGCCGCCCGGCCCTGGCGCGGCCCCGGCCACTTGGCCCCCGCGCGGGCCCGGGATGCGGGATCATCTCCCCATGACCGAGGTGTCCTCCCTCACAGGCCGGCTGCTGGTGGCCACGCCCGCCCTCACGGACCCGAACTTCGACCGTGCGGTGGTGCTCCTCCTCGACCACGACGAGGAGGGCTCGCTCGGCGTGATCCTCAACCGCCCCACCCCCGTGGAGGTCGGCGACATCCTCGAACCCTGGGCCGGACTCTCGGGCGCGCCCGACGTCGTCTTCCAGGGCGGACCGGTCTCGCTGGACTCCGCGCTCGGGGTGGCCGTGATCCCCGGCGACGAGGGCCCGCTCGGCTGGCGCCGGGTGCACGGCGCGATCGGCCTGGTCGACCTGGAAACCCCGCCGCAACTCCTCGCGGCGGCCCTCGGCTCGCTGCGGATCTTCGCCGGATACGCGGGCTGGGGTCCGGGCCAGCTGGAGGCCGAGCTCGATGACGGTGCCTGGTACGTGGTCGATTCGGAGCCCGGCGACGTGGCCTCCCCGCAGCCGGAGAAGCTCTGGCGCGCCGTCCTGCGGCGCCAGCGCAGCGAACTCGCCATGATCGCCACCTATCCCGACGACCCTTCGCTGAACTGACGGCCGCGCTCTTCAGTACCCTTGGCGCTCATGAGCACTCTTGAGCCCGAGCGCGGGGCAGGTACGGGGACCCTCGTAGAGCCGACACCGCAGGTGTCGAACGGCGACGGCGACCACGAGCGCTACGCCCATTACGTCCAGAAGGATAAGATCATGGCGAGCGCCCTGGAGGGCACGCCCGTGGTCGCGCTGTGCGGGAAGGTCTGGGTGCCGGGGCGCGACCCCAAGAAGTACCCGGTCTGCCCGATGTGCAAGGAGATCTACGAGTCCATGGGCGCAGGCGGCGACAAGGACAAGGGCGGCAAGGACAAGAAGTAGTCCGGCGGCCTCCGGAGCCTGTTGCGCCGGAGGCTCCGTACGCCACCGGATCCCCGTGGTGCGCGCGGCGCGCACCACGGGGATCCGCTGTGCCCGGCGGCCGTCTCCGCGCCCGTGCCGCACCCTTCGGGCCCCTCTCTCCTGGTCCGGACCAATGGTTCCGTTTCCGGCCGGTGTGCTGGAGGATGCGCCCCATGCACACGGACACGGACACGTTCTCCCCGGCGGGCGCGGACGCGCCCGCCGACACGGTCACGGCCCTCGGCCTCGTACCGGCGCCCCGCCGCGCCCGGACAACCGGTGACGCCCCCTTCGTCCTGGACGCGGCCACCACCCTCACCGCCGGGCCCGGCACCGGGTCGGCCGGACGCTGGCTGCGGTCCACCCTCGGCGCGGCCTTCGGCGTCCCGCTCGCCCCTGGCACGGGCGGCGGCCCCGGCACGATAGGGCTGGTCACCGACCCGGCGCTGGAGCCCGAGGCGTACCGGCTGACCGCCGGGGCGGCGACCGGCGTGACGATCACGGGCGGCAGCCCCGCCGGGCTCCTCCACGGCGCCCAGACGCTCCGCCAGCTCCTCGGACCCGGGGCGTTCCGCCGCGCCCCCGTCGCCCCCGGCGCGCGGCCCGCCGTCCCGGCCGTCGAGATCGAGGACGCCCCGCGCTTCGCCTGGCGCGGCTTCATGCTCGACGTGGCCCGCCACTTCACGCCCAAGGACGACGTGCTGCGCCACCTCGACCTGCTGGCCGCGCACAAGCTCAACGTCTTCCACTTCCACCTCACCGACGACCAGGGCTGGCGCGTCGAGATCAAGCGCTACCCGCGTCTCACCGAGCGCGGCGCCTGGCGCTCCCGTACGAAGTACGGCCACCGCTCCTCCGAGCTCTGGGACGAGACCCCGCACGGCGGCTTCTACACCCAGGACGACATCCGCGAGATCGTCGCCTACGCCGCCGAGCGGCACATCCGGGTCGTCCCCGAGATCGAGATGCCCGGCCACTCGCAGGCCGCCATCGCCGCCTACCCGGAGCTCGGCAACACCGACGTCACCGACACCGCCGCCCTCACGCCCTGGGACCGCTGGGGCGTCAGCACCCACGTGCTGGCCCCCACCGAGGCCGTCCTGCGGTTCTACGAGGGCGTGTTCGAGGAGATCCTGGAGCTCTTCCCCGCCGAGGTCTCGCCCTTCGTGCACGTCGGCGGCGACGAGTGCCCCAAGGACGAGTGGAAGGCGTCCCCCGCCGCGCAGGCCCGGATCGCGGAGCTCGGCGTCGGCGACGAGGACGGCCTCCAGTCCTGGTTCATCCGCCACTTCGACCGCTGGCTCACCGCCCGGGGCCGCCGGCTCATCGGATGGGACGAGATCCTGGAGGGCGGCCTCGCCGAGGGCGCGGCCGTCTCCTCCTGGCGCGGGTACGCGGGCGGCGTCGCCGCCGCCGAGGCCGGGCACGACGTGGTGATGTGCCCGGTGCAGCAGGTCTACCTCGACTACCGCCAGGACGGCGGCCCCGACGAACCGATCCCCATCGGCTGGGTCCGCAGCCTGGAAGACGTCTACCGCTTCGAGCCGGTGCCGCCGGGCCTCTCCGAGGAGGCCGCCCGGCACGTCCTCGGCACCCAGGGCAACGCCTGGACCGAGGTCATGCACAACCGTGCCCGCGTCGACTACCAGGTCTACCCGCGCCTCGCCGCCCTCGCCGAGGTCGCCTGGGCCGAGCTGCCCGCCCCCGCCGCCCGCGACTTCGCCGGATTCACCGCCCGTATGGACACGCACTACGCCCGTCTGGACGCCCTGGGCGTCGGCTACCGCCCGCCGGGCGGCCCACTGCCGTGGCAGCGCCGCCCCGGAATCGGCGGCCACCCGCTCGAAGGCGCACCCCCGGTCGTGTGATTCCGCCCGCCCCCGATTCCGCCCCCGGTCCGGCGGAATCCGGGGGCGGGCCGGCCGCCCGGGAGCGCCCGGGGGCCGATTCCGGGCCGGTGCGGGCCGGGCGCGAGTTGGCCGAAACTTTGCGTTCGGCCCGGAGCCGGCGGACCGGCCCCGACCGCCCCGCACCGCGTGCCGTCAGGGACGAACCGCTCTCCGCGGCCCCCGGCCCGGCCGTCCGCGACGCGCCGAGGAGTGGCCATTCACACCCCGTACCGAAGTAGTACGAACCAGGATTTTCGGTCCGTTCGGTGACGGATACAACCTTCGTGGACCCTCGCGCCGGACCTGCCGGAAGATGTGCCAGAGTTGCCACGTCCGGGCTGTGAGCACGTACCGTACGGCGGAACGGGCCGGAGGGCCTGGACACCGGGAAGGGGCAGCTGGGTTGACCACGCACGCACCGCAGGCGACGCAGTCGGTGACAATGCCTGCATCGATCGACGAGGCTGTGGCGGCTCTCGGCGCCATGCCCGCCGCGGTTCCGGTGGCCGGCGGCACGGACCTCATGGCGGCCGTCAACCAGGGGCTGCTGCGCCCCTCCGGACTCGTCGGACTCGGCCGGATCAGCGAGCTGCGTGGCTGGAACTACCAGGACGGCCACGCCCTGCTCGGCGCCGGCCTCACCCACGCCCGCATGGGCCGTCCCGACTTCGCCGCGCTGATCCCCGCCCTCGCCGCCTCCGCGCGCGCCGCGGGCCCGCCCCAGATCCGCAACGCCGGAACCCTCGGCGGCAACATCGCGAGCGCCGCGCCGAGCGGCGACACCCTGCCCGTGCTGGCCGCGCTGGAGGCCGAGCTGGTCATCGCGGGCCCCGGCGGACGCCGCCGCGAGATGCCGGTCTCCTATCTGCTCGCCGGGCGCGAACTGCTCGAACCCGCCGAACTGATCGCCTTCGTCCGGGTGCCGCTGCTGCACGCCCCGCAGGTGTTCCTCAAGGCCACCGGCCGCACCGGACCCGGCCGCGCCATGGCGTCCGTCGCGATCGTGCTCGACCCGGCCCGCCGCGGGGTGCGGTGCGCGGTCGGCGCCATCGCGCCGATGCCGCTGCGCCCGCTGGAGGCCGAGCAGTGGATCGCCTCGCTGATCGACTGGGACGGGGCGCGCGGCCTGGCCCCCGACGCCCTCGCCGCCTTCGGCGAGTACGTCGCCGCGGCCTGCATCCCGGACCAGGTACCGTCGGCCGAAGGGGAGGCGCCACCACCGCTGCCACCCGCCGTTCTGCACCTGCGGCGCACCGTCGCCGCGCTGGCCCGACGCGCGCTGGGGAGGGCACTGTCGTGAGCAACGAGGAAAACCCCCAACAGCACGGACAGCAGGGGGAGTGCGACCCCGAGCCGCGCTACGGGTCCTGGCAGCCGACGCGTCAGAGCGGCGAGTACGACGCCGACGCGACGGCCTTCGTCCACCTGCCGCCGGAGGACCTGGCCGACGCCCCGCTGGCCGCCCCCGGCCACGGTTACGTACCGCCGATGATCCTGCCGCTGACGCCCGCCGCCGGACACGACCCGGCCGCCGGGGGCGGCTGGAACGCACGGCCGCAGCCGGCCCACCCGGACGGGCAGCACCCGCAGGAGGACGGCTCGGGCACGCCCGGCGCGGTGCACTGGCCGGACCCGAACCAGCAGAGCCCGTACGCCCCGTACGAGCAGACGCACGCCACCGGGCACCACACCGCGCAGTGGAACTTCACCGACGGCGCGGACGGCACGGACGGGACCGGCGCCTCGGCCTACGGGGTGCCCTACGGCGGCGCGTCCTCCGGCGCGGTGTCCTCCGGGTACGACACGGCCCCGGTCCACGAGGGGTACCCGCCGTACACCGCGCCCGGGGGCTACGAGCAGTCCTACGAGGGCGAGCACGGCGGCCAGGACCCGTACGGCACCGCCGGCCACACCGGCCACGCAGACCACACCGGGCACACGGACCACACCGGGCACACGGATCTCTCCGGCCACGCGGACCACACCGGGCACACGGATCTCTCCGGGCACGGCGACCCCGTCGGGCACACCGGGCAGTGGACGATCCCGGTCGCGGACGGCGAACTACCCGACGAGTCGGGGGAGTTCGCCGCCTCCCCGGCGCTGACGCAGTGGTACACCGGTGCCACCCCGCCCGCCACGCTCCCGGGCGGTGCGCCCGCGCCCTGGGCGACCCAGGAGTTCGCCGTACCCGGACAGGAGCCGGAGCCCGCACCGGAACCGGTGCCGGAGCGGCGTCAGGAGCCGCAGCCGAAGCCGGAGTTCGAGCCGGAGTTCGAGCCGGAACCCGTCCAGGCGGACGCGGACGCGGAACCGGCCGTCGGCACGGAGCCCGGCCCCGTCGCCGAACTGCCCGACGCGCAGCCGGTGGACGCGGCGGAGGACTCCGTACCGGACGCCGTCGAGGACCCCGTACCGGACGCCGCCGAGGCGCCCGCGACGACGGCCGGGGACGTGTCCGCCCCCGCGCCGGAGGCGGCAGCCGCAGCCGGAGAGCCCGAGGCGCCGGAGGCCCTGGACGCGCCGGGAACCCAGGACGCACCGGAGGTCCCGGACGAGCCGGAGGCCGACCCGCTCCCGGCCCCGGCCGATGGTGAAGTCCTGTCCCCGGCAGCGGAGTTCGCACCCGAGGGGTTCGCGCCCGACGAGTTCGCCGCCGAGGGTGCCCTGCCCGCGCCGGAGGCCGCACCGCAGGCCAGCGAGCACCCGAGCACCTCGTACGTCCTGCACGTCAACGGCGTCGACCGCCCGGTCGCCGATGCCTGGATCGGCGAGTCGCTGCTCTACGTGCTCCGCGAGCGGCTCGGCCTGGCCGGCGCCAAGGACGGCTGCTCGCAGGGCGAGTGCGGTGCCTGCAACGTCCAGGTCGACGGCCGTCTCGTCGCCTCCTGCCTCGTCCCGGCTGCCACCACCGCCGGCAGCGAGGTCCGGACGGTCGAAGGGCTCGCCGTCGACGGGGAACCCTCCGACGTGCAGCGCGCGCTCGCGCGGTGCGGAGCCGTCCAGTGCGGTTTCTGCATCCCCGGCATGGCCATGACCGTCCACGATCTGCTGGAGGGCAACCACGCCCCCAGCGAGCTCCAGACGCGCCAGGCGCTCTGCGGCAACCTCTGCCGCTGTTCCGGCTACCGGGGCGTGCTCGACGCCGTACGCGAGGTCGTGGCGTCCCGCGCCGCGAGCGCCGAGGCGGCCACCGGTGCCCCGGAAACCGCCGAGGCGCGCATCCCGCACCAGGCGGCACCCGGCGCCGGCGGCGTCCAGGCCCCGCCGCACCAGGGAGACGCGCGGTGAGCCCCGCCGCCCCCGCCCCGTCCTTCCGTACCGGCCTCCGCGCGGCGCACCGGCGTCACCGCGACGCCGGCCCTCAGGTCACCGTCACCGGCACCCCCAGCCGCCGCCGCGGCGGAGCGAACGACAAGGAGGCGGCGTGACCAGCGACGCGGCCACCGCGGCCCACGCGACCAGCACCACCCTGCCCCGGACCGACGGCGCGTCCGGCGCCCCCGGCCCCGAGGCACCCGCGCACGGCATCGGCGCCTCGCTGCCGCACGCCGACGTCCGGGCGAAGACCGAGGGCACCTTCCCGTACGCCGCCGACCTCTGGGCGGAGGGCCTGCTCTGGGCGGCCGTGCTCAGATCGCCGCACCCGCACGCGCGGATCGTGTCCGTGGACACCACGGCCGCCGCCGAGATGCCCGGCGTACGCGCGGTCGTCACCCACCAGGACATCCCCGGCGAGGCCCTTTACGGCCGTCGTGTCGTGGACCGCCCGGTCTTCGCCTCCGACCTGGTGCGCCACCACGGCGAGGCGATCGCCGCCGTCGCCGCCGACCACCCGGACACCGCGCGGCTGGCCGCCGCCGCCATCGCCGTCGAGTACGAGGTCCTGGAGCCGGTCACCGACCCGGAGAAGGCGTTCGAGGCCGAACCGCTCCACCCCGACGGCAACCTCGTCCGCCACATCCCGCTCCGCTACGGAGACCCGGAGGCCACCGGCGAGGTCGTCGTGGACGGCCTCTACCGCATCGGTCGCCAGGACCCGGCGCCCGTCGGCGCCGAGGCCGGGCTCGCCGTGCCCCGGCCGGACGGCGGCGTCGAGCTGTACACCGCTTCCACCGACCCGCACACCGACCGCGACCTCGCCGCCGCCTGCTTCGGCCTGGAACCGGACCGGGTACGGGTCGTGGTGACCGGCGTCCCCGGGGCGACCGGCGACCGCGAGGACCCCGGCTTCCAGATCCCGCTCGGCCTGCTCGCCCTGCGCACCGGCTGCCCGGTGAAGCTCGCCGCCACCCGCGAGGAGTCCTTCCTCGGCCACCCCCACCGCCACCCGACCCTGCTGCGCTACCGCCACCACGCGGACGCCGAAGGCCGGCTGGTGAAGGTGGAGGCCCAGATCCTGCTGGACGCGGGGGCGTACGCCGACGCGTCCTCCGAATCCCTCGCGGCGGCCGTCGCGTTCGCCTGCGGACCGTACGTCGTCCCGCACGCCTTCATCGAGGGCTGGGCCGTCCGCACCAACAACCCGCCCTCCGGACACGTCCGGGGCGAGGGCGCGATGCAGGTGTGCGCCGCCTACGAGGGCCAGATGGACAAGCTGGCCGCCAAGCTGGGCATCGAACCCGCCGAGATCCGGGCCCGCAACGCCCTGTCCACCGGCGACATCCTGCCGACCGGCCAGACCGTCACCTGCCCGGCCCCGGTGGCCGAACTCCTCGAAGCCGTACGGAACTTCCCGCTGCCCGCGCTGCCCAAGGACACGCCCGAGGAGGAGTGGCTGCTGCCCGGCGGCCCGGAGGGCGCCGGCGAGCCCGGAGCCGTACGCCGGGGCGTCGGATACGCGCTGGGCATGGTCCACATGCTGGGGGCGGAGGGCACCGACGAGGTCTCGACCGCCACCGTCCGCGTCCACGACGGCGTCGCCACCGTGCTCTGCGCGGCGGTCGAGACCGGCCAGGGGTTCACCACCCTCGCCCGCCAGATCGTGCAGGAGACCCTCGGCGTCGAAGAGGTCCACGTCGCCTCCGTCGACACCGACCAGCCCCCGGCCGGACCGGCCACCCACGGCCGCCACACCTGGGTCTCCGGCGGGGCCGTGGAGCGTGCCGCGAAGATGGTCCGCACCCAGCTGCTCCAGCCGCTGGCCCACAAGTTCGGCATGTCCGTGGAGCTCCTCCAGATCGCCGACGGCAAGATCACCTCGTACGACGGGGTGCTCTCCACCACGGTCACCGAGGCGATGGACGGCAAGGAGCTCTGGGCGACCGCCCAGTGCCGCCCGCACCCCACCGAGCCGCTGGACGAATCCGGCCAGGGCGACGCCTTCGTCGGGCTCGCGTTCTGCGCGGTCCGCGCGGTCGTCGACGTCGACATCGAGCTCGGCGCGGTCCGGGTGGTCGAGATGGCCGTCGCCCAGGACGTCGGCCGGGTCCTCAACCCGGCCCAGCTCGCCGCGCGCATCGAGGCGGGCGTCACCCAGGGCATCGGCGCCGCGCTCACCGAGAACCTCCGTACCGCCAAGGGCCTGGTCCGCCACCCCGACCTCACCGGCTACGCGCTGCCGACGGCCCTGGACGCCCCGGACATCCGGATCGTGAAGCTGGTCGAGGAACGCGACGTGGTCGCCCCCTTCGGCGCCAAGCCCGTCTCGGCGGTGCCGGTGGTCACCTCCCCGGCGGCGGTGGCCGCCGCAGTACGCGCCGCGACCGGCCGCCCGATCAACCGGCTCCCGGTCCGGCCGCAGGCAGCGGTGGCGGCGGCGCCGAAGGGCTGAGCCCCGGGCCGGGCCGGTCCCGCGCTCCGGTCCGGGACCGGTCCTCCTCGACCGCCGCGGTCGCGCCCGGACCCGGCACCGGCGCCCCCCCCCGAACACGCGGAAGCGGCCGTCCCCGCACCATGGGGACGGCCGCCGCCGTTCGTTCCTACGACGCGAGCCCCGCGTTCTTCTTGAGGCCGTGACCGGATTCGAACCGGTGTAACTCGAGTTGCAGTCGAGCCCCTCAACCTCTCGGGCACACGGCCGAGGTGTGTGCCTCGGTGTCGTCATGACCGTACGGGCCCGGGGCGGCTCGGCTCAAGGGGTTCGACGGGCCCGCAACGCGACTGCCATACGCCGTTCACAGTGGCCCACCCGGCACCATCGGGCCCTCTCCGTGCCGGGGGTCCCGCCCGAGGGGGCGCGCCACCGTTCCGGCGGGCGCGCGGAAGCGGGAGTCCTACGACCAGCGGACCACCGCACCCCCTCCCCGCGACAGGGATCAACCGAGCGTTTGCCCCTTACCCTGGTGCGATGACCGCCCTGGACCCGCGCGACGCCGATGTCGCACCCGCCGCCCCGCCCGCCGACGACATATCCGCCGACGCCTTGGCCACCGGCGCGCGGACCAAGGGGGCCGGGGACGCCGGAGCGGCCGGGGACCGTGCCGAGGGCGTGCTCGGGCGGACCTACCGCGCCCTGAGCATCGGGATCGTCTCCGTCGTGCTGCTGATCGCCTTCGAGGCGACCGCCGTGGGCACCGCGATGCCGGTGGCCGCGCGCGAGCTGCACGGGGTCCCGCTGTACGCGTTCGCCTTCTCCGCGTACTTCACCACCAGCCTCTTCGCCATGGTGTTCTCCGGGCAGTGGGCCGACCGCAGCGGGCCGCTCGGCCCTCTCGCCGCCGGGATCAGCGCCTTCGCCGCCGGACTGCTGCTCTCCGGCGGCGCGACCGGGATGTGGATGTTCATCGCCGGGCGGGCCGTCCAGGGGCTCGGCGGGGGACTGGTGATCGTCGCCCTGTACGTCGTCGTCGGCCGCGCCTACCCGGAGCGCCTGCGCCCCGCGATCATGGCCGCCTTCGCCGCGAGCTGGGTGATCCCCTCCGTGGTCGGGCCGCTCGCCTCCGGCACCGTCACCGAGCACCTCGGCTGGCGCTGGGTCTTCACCGGCATCCCGGTCCTCATCGTCTTCCCGCTGGCGCTCGCGCTGCCCGCGATCCGGCGCAGGGCCTCCGGACCGGCGGACGAGGCCGAGGGCGCGCGCCCCTTCGACCGCCGGCGCATCCGGCTCGCCCTCGGCGTCTCGGTGGGCGCCGGGCTGCTCCAGTACGCCGGGCAGGAACTGGACTGGTTCGCAGCTCTGCCCGCCGTCGCCGGGGTCGCGCTGCTGGTCCCCGCCGTCCGGGGGCTGCTGCCCACCGGCACCGCGCGCGCCGCACGCGGGCTGCCCTCCGTGGTCCTGCTGCGCGGGGTCTCGGCCGGGTCGTTCATCGCCGCCGAGTCCTTCGTCCCGCTGATGCTGGTGACCCAGCGCGGGCTGAGCCCGACGATGGCCGGGCTGTCGCTCGCGGCGGGCGGCGGCACCTGGGCGCTCGGCTCGTTCATCCAGTCCCGGCCCCGGCTGGAGCCGCACCGGGAGCGGCTGATGTTCGTCGGCATGCTCATGGTGACCGTGGCGATCCTGGCCGCGCCCTCCGTGCTGATCCACTCCGTGCCCGCCTGGACCGTGGCGGTCGCCTGGGCGGTCGGCTGTTTCGGCATGGGCATGGTGATCGCCTCGACCAGCGTGATGATGCTCAAGCTCTCCACCCCGCAGGAGGCGGGCGCCAACTCCGCCGCCCTCCAGATCTCCGACGGCCTCTCCAACGTCCTGCTCCTCGCGATCGGCGGCGCGGCCTTCGCGGCGCTCGGCGGCGGCGCGGTGGGCGCCGTCCACGACACCGTGGAGGCGGGCGCCTCGTCGGCCCACCCGGGGGCGTTCGCGGCGGTCTTCCTGCCCATGGCGGCGGTCGCCCTGGTGGGCGCCTGGGTGGCCACCCGGGTGCGGGCTCCGCGCGCCGTCTGAGGTCCGCGGGAAACCCACCTCCGCCCCGCCGTCCGAGGCCTGTGGGCGCATGCCTCCGCGCGCCGTCCGAGGTCCGGGAGGAACCCGCCGGGCCGGTTGTGAAGAGAGTCTCAACCGGCCCGAACCACCCCTCGTTCGTACGGGGTTCCGCCCGGCCCCCCGGTAAGGTGGCCCGGTTGTCGTATCGCGTACCGGGTGTCCCGGGCGGTACCGGCAGCGCCCCACGTACCCGAGAGACCCGAACCGGAGACCGTGACTACTACCGCCTCCCACCACCTCTCACCCGCCTTTCCCGGCCGCGCCCCCTGGGGCACCGCGGGCAAGCTGCGAGCCTGGCAGCAGGGCGCCATGGAGAGGTACGTCCAGGAGCAGCCGCGCGACTTCCTCGCGGTCGCCACCCCCGGCGCCGGAAAGACCACCTTCGCGCTGACCCTCGCCTCGTGGCTGCTCCACCACCACGTCGTGCAGCAGGTCACCGTCGTCGCGCCGACCGAGCACCTCAAGAAGCAGTGGGCGGAGGCCGCCGCACGGATAGGGATCAAGCTCGACCCGGAGTACAGCGCCGGGCCGCTGAGCCGCGAGTACGACGGCGTCGCCGTGACGTACGCCGGTGTCGGCGTACGCCCGATGCTGCACCGCAACCGGTGCGAGCAGCGCAAGACCCTCGTCATCCTCGACGAGATCCACCACGCCGGTGACTCGAAGTCCTGGGGCGAGGCCTGCCAGGAGGCGTTCGACCCCGCCACCCGGCGGCTCGCGCTCACCGGCACCCCGTTCCGCTCCGACACCAACCCGATCCCCTTCGTGACGTACGAAGAGGGCAACGACGGCATCCGGCGCTCCTCCGCCGACTACACCTACGGCTACGGCAACGCCCTCGCCGACGGCGTCGTCCGGCCCGTGATCTTCCTCAGCTACAGCGGCAACATGCGCTGGCGCACCAAGGCCGGCGACGAGATCGCCGCCCGTCTCGGCGAGCCGATGACCAAGGACGCCATCGGGCAGGCCTGGCGCACCGCCCTGTCGCCCACCGGCGACTGGATCCCCAACGTGCTCACCGCCGCCGACAAGCGGCTCACCGAGGTCCGCAAGGGCATCCCGGACGCCGGGGGCCTGGTCATCGCCACCGACCAGGAGTCGGCCCGCGCCTACGCCAAGATCCTCAAGTCCGTCACCGGCGAGAAGCCGACCGTGGTCCTCTCCGACGAGAAGGCCGCATCGAAGAACATCGACAAGTTCAGCGCGGACGACTCGCGCTGGATGGTCGCCGTCCGCATGGTGTCCGAGGGCGTCGACGTCCCCCGCCTGGCGGTCGGCGTCTACGCGACGACGATCTCGACCCCGCTCTTCTTCGCCCAGGCCGTCGGCCGTTTCGTACGGTCCCGCAGGCGCGGGGAGACCGCCTCCGTCTTCGTCCCCACCATCCCGATGCTGCTCGACTTCGCCAACGAGATGGAGGTCGAACGCGACCACGTCCTCGACAAGCCGAAGAAGGGCGGCGACGAGGAGAACCCCTTCGCGGAGGAGGACAAGCTCCTCGCCGACGCCGAACGGCTGGAGGACGAGGAGACCGAGGAGCAGCTGCCCTTCGAGGCGCTGGAGTCCGACGCCGTCTTCGACCGGGTGCTCTACGACGGTGCCGAGTTCGGCATGCAGGCCCACCCGGGCAGCGAGGAGGAGCAGGACTACCTCGGCATCCCCGGCCTCCTGGAACCCGACCAGGTGCAGCTGCTGCTCCAGCGGCGGCAGACCCGGCAGATCGCGCACAGCCGGGCGAAGCCCGCCGCCGAGGCCGACCTGCTGGAGAAGCCCGCCGAGGCCCGCCCGGTCGTCACCCACAAGCAGCTGCTCTCCCTGCGCAAGCAGCTCAACACGATGGTCTCCGCCTACACCCACCAGAGCGGCAAACCGCACGGTGTGATCCACACCGAGCTGCGCCGGGTCTGCGGCGGGCCGCCGAGCGCGGAGGCGACGGCGGGCCAGATCCAGGACCGGATCAAGAAGGTCCAGGAGTGGGCGACCCGGATGACGTGACCGTCCGGGAGCATCCCGTGTGACGGAGGCGTGCGGCCCGGTGCCCGGCGGAGGATGCCGCCGGGCACCGGG